>DASYRS010000067.1:0-5445 GCA_036004205.1 Dongiaceae bacterium | reverse complement strand
GGACCCCATGGACGGCTCCCTCGCTTGAGACCTCAACAGCCTCATTCTGGCACACCGATGCCGTCGGGGGCCGTCCACTCCAACATGCGCTGTCGCAGCGACGCTGATGGGACGCACGGGCCCGGCTCACGCCGCTTGCGCGGCGTGTCCGGGATGACAGATAGAGAACAGAGAAGAGGCCGGGATGACATTTCGGAGCGGGTCTGTATTATTGGCCGGCAAAAGAAAGACGTTTCCAATGCCCCGCCCCGCCGCCAAGCCCACAGTCCAGGTCGACAACGACCGTGTGCTCGTCACCGAATGGCGCTTTGCACCCGGCGCGGAGACGACTTGGCACCGGCACAGCTACGACTACGTCGTGGTGCCGCTGACCACCGGAAAGCTGCAGCTCGACGACGGGAAAACCGAGCGCTTCGCGGAACTGACGGCGGGCAAATCCTATTACCGCCCAGTCGGCATCGAGCATAACGTCATCAACGCCAACGAATACGAATTCGTCTTTGTCGAAATCGAGTTCAAAGCACCCCAGGCCTGACAAGTCGCAGCCTGACAGGTCCCAGGCGGACGACAGCGCGCCGGCTGCGAAGCGCGGCCCCAAGCCTGTGCCCTTTCCCACCAAGGAGCAGGTCCTCGCTTTCATCCGCGAAAGCGAAGGCCCGGTCGGCAAGCGCGAGATCGCCCGCGCGTTCCACCTGAAAGGCGCCGACCGCATCCCGCTGAAAGCGATGCTGAAAGAGCTGGAGAAGGACGGCCAAGTCGACCGCGGCCGCAATCGGCAGTTGGCAGCGGCTGGTGTGCTGCCCGAGGTGACGGTCGTCCAGGTCATCGGCCCCGATGCTGATGGCGATTTGTGGGCCCGTCCGGTCGACCTCCGGCCCGACGACGCCGAGCCGAAGATCGTCATCGTCGATGACAAGAAGATCGATCGCCCGCTCGGCGCCGGCGATCGCGTGCTGGTCCAGCTCAAGCAGACCGATGCCGATGTCTATGAGGCGCGAGCGATCCGCAGGCTGGAAAGCCGCGCGCAGCGGGTGGTCGGGCTGTTCGAGAAGGGCAAGGACGGGTTCGGCCGCGTGACGCCGACCGACAAGCGGATCAAGACCGAATTCTCCGTCCACCCGCGCGAGATCGGCAATGCGCGCACCGGCGATATCGTCATCATCGAAGCCGAGCCGGCGCGGCGCCTCGGCACGCCAAAGGCGCGGGTGGTGGAGCGGATCGGCCGCGCCGACGAGCCGCGTTCCATCAGCCTCATCTCCGTCGCCGAGCATCAGATCCCGTTCCAGTTCCCGCCCGCCGCGCTGACCCAGGCCAAGGAAGCCGGCCCGGCGACGCTCGGCCAGCGCACGGACCTGCGCCAGGTGCCGCTGGTCACCATCGATGGCGACGACGCCCGCGACTTCGACGATGCGGTGTTCGCCGAGCCCGACACCGACCCCAAGAACGAAGGCGGCTGGCGCCTGCTGGTGGCGATCGCCGACGTCGCCCATTACGTCCGCACCGGCGACGCGCTGGACAAGGTCGCGCGCGAACGCGGCAACTCGGTCTATTTCCCCGACCGCGTGGTGCCGATGCTGCCGGAGGAACTGTCCAACGGCTGGTGCTCACTGAAGCCGAACGAGGACCGGCCCTGCATGGCGGTCGAGATCGCGATCGATGCCAAGGGCAACAAGCTGCGCCACCGCTTCATGCGCGGGCTGATGCGATCGCAGGCGCGCCTGACCTACGAGCAGGTGCAGGAGGCCCATGACGGCAGGCCGAACGACCTGACGCAGCCGATCCTGAAGCCGATCATCGCGCCGCTTTATGGCGCCTTCCGCGCGCTGCTGAAGGCGCGCGAGGAGCGCGGGACGTTGGACCTCGACATTCCGGAGCGGCGGGTATTCCTGGGCGAGGACGGCCATATCGAGCGCATCGTGCCGCGCAGCCGGCTCGATTCCCACCGCCTGATCGAGGAGTTCATGATCGCGGCCAATGTCGCCGCGGCGGAAGCGCTGGAGAAGCGCCACCAGCCTTGCATGTACCGGGTGCACGACCAGCCCGACCCGGCGCGGATCGAGGCGCTGCGGCAATTCGTCGACGGCCTGGGGCTGAAACTGGCGCGCGGCCAGGTGATCCGGCCCAAGCATTTCACCCGGCTGCTGGAGCAGGCGAAGAACACACCTTATGCCGCGATGATCCACACGCTGACCCTGCGCTCGCAGATGCCGGCAGTGTATTCGCCGGTCAATCTCGGCCATTTCGGGTTGGCGCTGCAGCGCTACGCCCACTTCACCTCGCCGATCCGGCGCTACTCCGACCTGCTGGTGCACCGGGCCCTCATCTCCGCCTATGGCTTCGGCGAGGATGGCTTGCCCACGGATTCCGCCGGCGCGTTCGAGGCGACCGGCCAGCACATCTCCGCGACCGAACGCCGCGCGGCAGCGGCGGAGCGCGACGCCATCGACCGCTATGTCGCCCATTTCATGGCGGAGCGCGTCGGCGAGAATTTCCCCGGCCGGATCAACGGGGTCGCCCGCTTCGGCCTGTTCGTGACGCTGGACGAGACCGGGGCCGACGGCCTCTTGCCGGTCACGCTGCTGCCGGCGGATTTCTATGATCATGACGAGCGGTCCCACGCGCTGGTAGGCCGGCGCAACGGCCGTGCCTTCCAGTTGGGGTCGCCGATCACCGTCCGGCTGGCGGCGGCACAGCCTTTGACCGGCGGCCTGACCTTCGAGCTGGTGCAGGGCGGCAACGCTCACCAGGATGATCGCGCGGTTCGCAAGTTGGTGGGGGATGCCCGGCGATCGACGCCGCGGGGCTCCCGTAAGAAATCCACCAATCGTCCTAAGCCGGTGAAATCACGGGGAAAGGGTCGAAGGCGGGAATAATTGCCTGCCAGTCAGCGTCAGGTCATCAAGACCATGCGTATGTCATTTAACAGACGGTGGCACGACTCTCCGAATTTGCTAGTGTAGCCGCGCTGTTAACGTCTTTTTGGCGGCTGCGGCCTAGCTTGGCTCAAACACATGGTAAGATCGATTCGAATGCCGTCTCTTGATCTCTTCGGCCAAGCCCGTAGCACGGCCGCTATCGCGCTTTTCGGGCTCGCCATCGCCGGCTGCGCCGGCAGCCGCTCCGAGACCGATCCAGCGTCCCTGTCCCGCCAGATGTTCGAGGCGGGCTTCGAGGACATCGCTGCGGTCTATATCGAGAAGCCGGATATCGGCGGCTTGGCGATGGCCGGGCTGCAACAGCTCAGCACCATCGATTCCGACGTGACCGCGCGCCGCAGCGGAGACAAGGTCGAACTGCTGCTGAAGAACCAGCTTGCCTATAGCCGGACCGTCGATAGCGACTACGACGCCGAAGATTGGGGCGACCTGACCGCCGACGTGCTGACCGAAGCCACCGCGGATTCCGAGAAGATCAAGACCGCGTCGACCGAAAAGATCTACGAGGCGATGTTCAGCGGCGTCGTCGGCAAGCTCGACCAGTTCTCGCGCTATGCCGGCGCGCAGAACGCGCGGGAGAACCGCGCCGCCCGCGACGGGTTCGGCGGCATCGGCGTGCGCATCTCGGTAGAGGACGATCAGGTGCGCGTCATCTCTGTCATGCATTACACCCCGGCCGAGCGCATGGGGCTGAAGACCGACGATGTCATCGCCGAGATCGACGGCGCGACCACCAAGGGCCTGAACCAGCAGGACGTCGTCGACCGCCTGCGCGGGCCGGTGGACAGCACCGTCGACATCACCATCAAGCGCGCCGAGGAGTCGGATCCCTTCGTGGTGTCGATCACCCGAGCCCACGTGGTGCCGGAGACCGTCAACTACCGGCGCGAGGGCGACGTCGGCTATTTCCGGATCTATTCCTTCAATTCCGAGACCGCGGAGAGCCTGAAGCGCGCCATCGCCGATGCCGAGCAGGAGATCGGGCCGCGCCTCAAGGGGCTCATCATCGACCTGCGCGACAATCCGGGCGGGCTGCTGAACCAGTCGGTCGCGGTCTCCAATCTGTTCCTGACCGAGGGGCGCGTGGTTTCCACCCACGGCCGCCACCCCGACAGCCACCAGTATTTCGAAGCCAGCGGCGATGACATCACCAACGGCAAGCCGATCGTGGTGCTGGTGGACGGCAATTCCGCCTCGGCCGCGGAGATCGTGGCGGCGGCGCTGCAGGACAACCGCCGCGCCGTCGTGGTCGGCAGCAACACCTATGGCAAAGGCACGGTGCAGACGGTCCTGCCGCTGCCCAACCAGGGCGAGATCACGCTGACCTGGGCGCGCTTCCATGCGCCGTCGGGCTATACGCTGCATCACCTGGGCGTGCTGCCCAGCGTCTGCACCTCGCTCTATCGCAGCACCGATGAGGTGATGCAAGATCTGAGCACGGGCCAGTTGCCGATGGTGCCGACCGACCGCCGCAACGCCGTCAAGCCCGACGACACCAAGGCACTCGACGCGCTGCGCAAGACCTGCCCCGCCCGCGAGCAGGAGAACCCGATCGACCTTGAGGTCGCGCTGCGGCTGATCTCGACGCCCGACTTGTTCGCGAGCGCCGTCCACCTGGCCGAGCCGCCGCAGCTGGGCCAGAACGACGCCAGCG
Source organism: Dongiaceae bacterium (assembly GCA_036004205.1). Taxonomy (GTDB): domain Bacteria; phylum Pseudomonadota; class Alphaproteobacteria; order Dongiales; family Dongiaceae; genus Dongia_A. Next base: position 855 of record DASYRS010000067.1, on the reverse strand, counting down.
ACGACGAGGACGCGCCGCTCTCCCAATGAACGCGGCAGGGCCGGTTCGGCCGGTGGATGCCGCCGGCCTGATCCTGCTGCGCGGGCGCCGCGATGCGCCGGAGATCCTCCTTGGGCGGCGCCACGCCAAGACCACCTTTCTGCCCGACATCTATGTCGTGCCGGGTGGCCGCGTGGACCCCGAGGACCATCTGCCATCCGGCTTTCGCGAACGGCTGCATCCCGTTGTTGCTAAAGCATTGTGTACTGGCACCGAGCGCCGGCCGCCGGTTGCCTTCCTGCGCGCGGCGCTGCGCGAGCTGCACGAAGAAACCGGCCTCATCCTCGGTGGACGCGGCGGCGGCAAGTCGCCGGCGGCACCGGTCTGGCGGGCCTATGCGGCGGCGGGCATCGCGCCCGACTTCGACGCCTTCGATTTCGTGCTGCGTGCCATCACGCCGGTCGGCTCAAAGCGGCGCTACAACACGCGGTTCTTCCTGGGGGACGGCGGCGCAGCCGTCGGCGATCTGCGGGGGGATGGCGAATTGCTGGATCTGCGCTGGCGCCGGCTGGCAGAACTGGACCGCCTCATCATCGTCGATGTGACCTGGGCGCTGATCCGTCTTGCATTGGCGCGCTGGCAGGATCGTGTTCCGGTCGGACAGGAGGCGCCCAAGCTGTTGTTATACCGCAATAATTCGCTTGTTCTACGATCCTTGGGCGAACCGCGTGGGGCTCGCCGGGCTTGACTTTGGGCCTTCTCTGGCTATGGTGCGGCACCTTTTTTGACCCCTATCGCACTGACGAGATTTAACAAATGGCCAAGTCAAGCACGGTCCTGATCAAGCTGGTGAGCACGGCGGACACCGGCTACTAC
>DASYRS010000066.1:0-2919 GCA_036004205.1 Dongiaceae bacterium | reverse complement strand
GCGCCGCCGCGAAGCAGTGGAACGTTCCGGCCAGTGAGATCAAGGTCGAGAAGGGCGTTCTCTCCCACCCTTCCGGCAAGCAGGCGACGTTCGGCGAATTGGCCGACGCGGCCGCCCAGGAGCAGGTGCCGGCGGAGGTCGCGCTGAAGTCCAAGCAGCAATGGAAGCTGATCGGGTCGGATGACTTCCGCCGCCTCGATTCCCGCGACAAGGCGACCGGCCAGCAGCAATACACCATCGATCTGAAGCTGCCCGGCATGCTGACGGCAATGGTGGCCCATCCGCCGCTGTTCGGCGCCAAGGTCAAGAGCTTCGATCCCGCTCCGGCCAAGGCGGTCAAAGGCGTGGTTGATGTCGTGCAGATCTCGCGCGGCGTCGCCGTCGTCGCCGACAATACCTGGGCCGCGATGAAAGGGCGCGATGCCTTGAAGGTGGAATGGGACGACAGCGCCGCGGAAAAGCGCGGCTCGACCGACCTGTTCGCCGAATATCTGAAGCGGGCCGATCAGCCAGGCCTGGTCGCCGCCAATCGCGGCGATGTCGACGGCGCGATGAAGGGGGCGGCCAAGGTGGTCGAGGCCACCTACCAGTTTCCGTATCTGGCCCACGCGGCGCTCGAGCCGATGGATGCGGTGGCGCACAAGAATGGCGACGTGCTGGAGATCTGGGGCGGCCACCAGATGCCCGATCTCTATCAGGCGGTGGCGGCGCAGATCGCGGGCGTGAAGCCGGAGAACATCCAGCTTCACGTGATGAAAACCGGCGGCGGCTTCGGCCGGCGCGCGGTGGTCGACGCCGACATCATCGCCGAAGCGGTGGAGACCGCCAAGGCGATCGGCTGGAAGGCGCCGGTCAAGGTGCTGTGGACGCGCGAGGACGACATGCGCGGCGGCCGCTATCGCCCGCTGTTCGTACACAAGGTCAAGGTGGGGCTGGACGGGGCCGGCAACATCGTCGCCTGGCAGCATCGCCAGGTTGGCCAGTCCATCCTGATCGGCACGCCGTTCGAGGCGATGGCGGTCAAGGACGGCGTCGATGCGACCTCGGTCGAGGGCGTCAACGATCACCCTTACGCGATGGAGAATTTCCGCTCCGAGATCGTCAATACCAAGGTCGGCGTGCCGGTCCTGTGGTGGCGCTCGGTCGGTCACACCCACACCGCCTATGTGATGGAGACGATGATCGACGACATCGCGCGCCAGACGGATAAGGACCCGGTGGAGTTCCGCCGCGCGCTGCTGAAGGATCATCCGCGTCACCTCGCGGCGCTGAACCTGGCGGCGGACAAGGCCGAATGGGGCAAGGAGCTGCCCAAGGGCACGTTCCGCGGCATCGCGTTGCACGAATCCTTCGGCACCGTGGTGGCGGAGATCGCCGAGATCGCGATGGACGACCAGGGCGGCTTCAAGGTCGAGCGGGTGGTCTGCGCGGTCGATTGCGGAACCGCGATCAACCCCGACCAGGTGCGCGCGCAGATGGAAGGCGGGATCGGCTTCGGCCTCGGCTCCGTCCTGCACGAGGAGTTGTCCCTCACCAAGGGCCAGGTGGACCAGACCAACTACGATGCCTACCTGCCCCTGCGCATCGAGGAGATGCCGAAGGTCGAGACCTACATTGTGCCCTCGGACGCGGCGCCGAGCGGCGTCGGCGAGCCCGGCGTGCCGCCGATCGGTCCGGCGGTGGCGAATGCCCTCGCCAGCGCCAACGGCAAGCGCGTCCGCATCCTGCCCTTTGCCAAAGGCTTGTCGGCGTAACTAGAATACGGCCCGTCCCGTGCCTCATATGGCGCGGGACGGCGCTCCGACCCAACTCTCTAACCCAAGAGGTACGAGATGATGCTGCGCGTGATGATCGCCGCGGTCGCGCTGTCCGCGATTGCGGCCCCTGCGATGGCGGCCGATCCCGCCGCCGGCGAGAAAGCCTTCGCGGTCTGCAAGGCCTGCCACCGCGTCGGTGAAGGTGCCAAGAGCAACGTGGGGCCGCTCCTGAACGGCGTGGTCGGACGGCCCGCCGCCAGTGTCGAGGGCTTCAACTACTCCGATGCCATGAAGACTTCCGGCATCACCTGGGACGAAGCCAATTTGACCGAGTATATCAAGAACCCGAAGGGGAAGCTCCCGGGCAACAAGATGGCCTTCGCCGGCGTGAAGGACGACACCAAGATCGCCAACATCATCGCCTACCTGAAACAGTTCGCCGCCGACGGGACCAAGACGCAGTAGCGTTTTACTTTCGCCCACCTCGTCGCGCCGCCCACTCTCCATCGTCATGGTCGTGCTTGGTCCGATCATGACGGAGGGGTGAGAAGTCATTGAACGGAAATCCGCCCACCTTCGACCAAGCATGATGAGCCATGCTAATCTGCTTCCATCATGCGGCTACATCCAACCGACCAGCGCATCGCGGACCTGAAGCAGCGCGAGGAGACGGCGCGACGGCTGCGCCGTGTCGCCAAGCTGATGGATTCGCAGATCCGCGTGCCGGTGCTGGGCTTGCGCTTCGGCGCGGATGCGATCCTGGGGCTGGTGCCGGGGATCGGCGATGCGATCACCGGCCTGATCGGCGCCTACCTGATCTATGAGGCGCAGCGGCTGGGCATTCCGCGCTCGGCGGTATTGCGCATGGTCGGCAACATCGTGTTCGATACGGCGGTCGGCGCCATTCCGATTGCCGGCGATATCTGGGACTTTTTCTTCCGCGCCAACGATCGCAACATGCAGATCCTGGCGCGCCACCTCGGCGGATTGCCGATCGACGTGCCCTACGAGGATGCCAGCCGGCGCCGCTGACGCAGCCGCAGCAGCGGCGGCACGACCATGATCAGCACCGCGATCAGCAGCAGCGCGCCCGAGATCGGCTGGATCGCGAACACCGACGGATCGCCCTGGGAGATCATCAAGGCGCGGCGGAACTGCTCCT
>DASYRS010000065.1:0-9363 GCA_036004205.1 Dongiaceae bacterium | reverse complement strand
CGGCCTTTTCCCGGGCCTCCTTGGAGAGCTTGGTCTTCTTGATGCGCTCCTCGAGCTCGGCCAACTCGTCGCGGCCGTCCTCGGATTCGCCCAGCTCCTTCTGGATCGCCTTCATCTGTTCGTTGAGGTAGTACTCGCGCTGCGTCTTCTCCATCTGGCGCTTGACGCGCGAGCGGATGCGCTTTTCCACCTGCAGGACACCGATCTCGCCTTCCATGAAGGAGAAGACCTTCTCAAGCCGCGCCGAGACCGACGCGATCTCGAGCAGCTCCTGCTTGTCGGAGATCTTGAGGGTGAGGTGCGAGGCGACCGTGTCGGCCAGCTTCGAGGGATCCTCGATCTGGTTGACCGAGACCAGCACCTCGGGCGGGATCTTCTTGTTGAGCTTGATGTACTGCTCGAACTGCGTGATCACCGAGCGGGCCAGCGCCTCGACTTCCTTGCCGTCCTTGTCGCTCTCCGCCATCTCGCCGGCGCGGGCGATGAAGAACGGATCGATCTCGGAGAACTCGTTGATCTTCGCGCGCATGCCGCCTTCGACCAGCACCTTCACGGTGCCGTCGGGCAGCTTCAGCAATTGCAGGACGGTGCCGACCGTGCCGACCTCGTACATGTCCGCCGGCCCCGGATCGTCCTGGGCGGCGTTGCGCTGGGTGACGAGGAGAATCTGCTTATCCTCCTTCATCACGTCTTCGAGCGCGCGCACCGATTTCTCGCGCCCCACGAACAGGGGCACGATCATGTGCGGGAAAACCACGATGTCCCGCAATGGGAGGACGGGATATTTCGGGGGGACTGGATTTTCTTGCGTCATCGCAATGTGGACTCCGACTATTCAACTGGCAGACTAGCCCCGCCGGTACCCCCTAGCAACCGCATGATCCCCCTAGAATTTTCTGGGGAATTGGGGGCGGCGCGCACCGTCGTTTCCCTGCACGAACCATGCCGAACGATGTGGGCGATTGGCGACAGGCGCGACATTACGGCGCACGATGGCGGGCGATAGGACCCGTTGTTCTGTTAACTATCTGGTAGAGGTCCGGGGTCGCTTCAAGACCCCGGATTTGGCAGGCCCGGATGCAGCCGTTGCGTGGCGGTCAGGCGCCGGTGCCGACATCGCCGCGGCGGTCGGTATAGATGTAGAGCGGCTTCGCCCGACCCTCGACCACTTCCCGGCTGATCACGATTGCTTCAACCCCGTCCAGGCTGGGCAGGTCGAACATCGATTCCAGCAAGATCGCTTCCATGATGGAACGCAGGCCGCGCGCGCCGGTCTTGCGGGCGATCGCCTTGCGCGCGATCGCGCCCAGCGCATCCTCGGCGAAATCGAGGCGGACATCTTCCATCTCGAACAGGCGCTGATACTGCTTCACCAGCGCGTTCTTGGGTTCGGTGAGGATCTTGATCAACGCAGGCTCGTCCAGATCCTCGAGCGTCGCGACCACCGGCAGACGGCCGACGAATTCCGGGATCAGGCCGAACTTCAGCAGATCCTCCGGCTCGACCTCGCGCAGCACTTCGCCCGCGCGCCGATCGTCCGGACCGCGCACGTCGGCGCCGAAGCCGATGGCCGAGCCGCCGCGGCCGCGCTGCGCGATGATCTTCTCGAGCCCCGCGAACGCGCCGCCGCAGATGAACAGGATGTTGGTCGTATCGACCTGCAGGAATTCCTGCTGCGGATGCTTGCGGCCGCCTTGCGGGGGAACCGAAGCAATCGTGCCTTCCATGATCTTCAGCAACGCCTGCTGCACACCCTCGCCCGACACGTCGCGGGTGATCGAGGGGTTGTCAGACTTGCGGCTGATCTTGTCGACCTCGTCGATGTAGACGATGCCGCGCTGCGCGCGCTCGACATTGTAGTCGGCGGATTGCAGCAGCTTCAGGATGATGTTCTCGACATCCTCGCCGACATAGCCGGCTTCGGTCAGCGTCGTTGCATCGGCCATGGTGAACGGCACGTCGATGATGCGCGCCAGCGTCTGGGCCAACAGCGTCTTGCCGCAGCCGGTCGGGCCGACCAGGAGAATATTGGATTTCGAAAGCTCGACGTCGTTCTGCTTGCCGACGTGCGCCAGGCGCTTGTAGTGGTTGTGGACGGCGACGGACAGCACCTTCTTGGCGTGCTCCTGCCCGATCACGTAGTCGTCCAGCACCTTGCAGATGTCCCGCGGGCTCGGCACACCATCGCGCGAGCGCACCAAGGTCGTCTTGTGCTCTTCGCGGATAATGTCCATGCACAGCTCGACGCATTCATCGCAGATGAAGACGGTCGGGCCGGCGATCAGCTTGCGAACCTCGTGCTGGCTCTTTCCGCAGAACGAGCAGTAGAGGGTGTTTTTTGAATCGCTGCCGCTGGACTTGTTCATTCGCTATCCGTTCGCACCCCGGCGGGCCGGATTCGGCCGCCTCGGGGCCATGTTAGCCTTGGAAGAATCGTCCGCACAACGGCTTTATGCCGCAACGCGTCGGCCGGGCGCCGCACTGTGGCGCCGGACCAATATATGACACTGGTTCGCAACCGAGCGCGATCAGCCAATCGGCCTATTCCAGACCGAATCCAGGCTAGGCCCGGAATGGTCAGTAAAGGGTTAAGAACCGGATTTCGAGCCGTTCCGGTCCTCCGCCGCGGGCCGCTGGGCCAGGACTTCGTCCACCAGGCCGAAGGCCTTGGCCTCTTCGGGGGTCATGAAGCGGTCGCGCTCCATGGCGTCTTCGATCGTCTTCAGGTCCTGCCCCGTGTGCTTGACGTAGATCTTGTTCAGCCGATCCCGGGTCTTCAGGATCTCCTTGGCGTGGATCTCGATGTCCGATGCCTGGCCCTGGAACCCGCCCGATGGCTGATGGATCATGATGTTCGAATGCGGCAGGCTGAAACGCTTGCCCTTCGCCCCGGCGGTCAACAGCAGCGATCCCGCGGATGCCGCCAAGCCGACGCAGATGGTGGAGATTTCCGGCCGGATGTACTGGATCGTGTCGTACATCGCGAGACCCGAGGTCACCACGCCGCCAGGCGAGTTGATGTAGAGCGAGACTTCCTTGCTTGGATTCTCTGACTCTAGGAACAGGAGCTGGGCGCAGACCAGACTGGCCATGTGGTCATTCACCGGCCCGACGATGAAAATGATCCGCTCCTTGAGCAACCGGGAATAGATGTCGAAAGCCCGCTCGCCGCGCGCGGTCTGCTCGACCACCATGGGCACGAGCAGGTTGTCATATACCTGGAGTGGGTCGCGATCTCTGATCATAGGGCCCTCGTTGGCGTCAAAACGCTGTGAACCGGCCGTGCCGGCGAATCATCGGATGGCGCCGATCATACGCCGCGTTCCGCGCCGCGCAATCATGGCACCGATCAGGCGGCTTCGCCTTCCTTGCGGAACTGCTCGGGCGTCGCGCGACGCTCCGAGATTTGCGCCAGCTCCAGAATGAAGTCGATCACCTTGTCCTCATATATGGGCGCGCGGAGCTGATTCAAAGCCTCCGGCGACTTTTGATAATAGTCGATGACCTGCTTTTCCTGGCCGGGGTAGCGCCGGGCCTCCGCGATGACAGCGCGGGTCAAATCATCATTCGGAACCTGGATATTGTTGGAGCGGCCCACTTCCGACAGCAGCAGGCCAAGCTTTACGCGCCGCTTGGCGATGTCGCGATACTCGGTCTTGAGCTGTTCCTCGCTCTTGCCCTTGTCCTCGGCATCCAGCCGGTCGGCCTTCATGTCGGCTTCGATCTGCTTCCAGATCGCCTCGAACTCCGCCTCCACCAACCCGTCGGGCAGCGTGAAATCGTGCTTGTCAGCAAGCTGGTCGAGCAGCCCGCGCTTCAGCCGCGCGCGGCCGGCAAGGCCATAGTCGCGCTCGATCTGCTCGCGCACGCGCTTGCGCAACGTCGCCAGATCGTCGGCGCCGAGCGCCTTCGCCATCTCGTCGTCGATCGGCTGGTCCTTGAGCTGGCTGACCTGCTTCACGGTCACGTCGAACTCGGCCGGCTTGCCGGCCAGGTCCTTGTTGCCGTACTCCGCCGGGAAGGTGACGGTGACCACCTTCTTGTCGCCCTTCTTCAGGCCCGTGAGCTGATCCTCGAAGCCGGGGATGAACATGCCCGAGCCAAGCTCGAGGTGGAAATCATCGGCCTTGCCGCCTTCGAACTCCGTGCCCTCGACGCGGCCGAGGAAATCGATCACCACGACGTCGCCTGACTGTGCCGCGTGATCGTCCGCCGCCGGCTCCGGCTTGCGCTGACGCTTAGCCAAGCGCTGCAGGCTCTCCTCGATCTCCGCCTCCGGCACGTCGACGACGGTGCGCTCGAGATTGATGGTCTTGAAATCGACCGGCGTGATGTCCGGGATGACTTCCATGGCGACGCTGAATTCCAGGTCCTGGCCGTTCTCGAACTTCACGATCTCGACCTTCGGCTGGCCGGCCGGGCGCAGATTGCGATCGTTGAGGAGCTGGTGCGAACCCTCCTGCACGGTTTTCTCGAGCACCTCGCCCATCACCGACTTTTCATAGCGCTGCTTCAAGAGCTGCAGCGGCACCTTGCCCGGACGAAAGCCCGGCATCCGGATCCGCTCGCCCAACTCCTTCAGGCGGGTCTCGATCTGGCCCTGGAGCGCGTCGGCTGGAACGACGACCTTGTACTCGCGCTTCAGGCCGGTGGCGTTGGTTTCGGTGATCTGCATGGAAGGCTCTATCCGCTCATTGAACGTGTGGACGGTTTCGGCAATCGGCGATGGCTTGAGACGGTCCGGTTGGTGCGGGCGGAGGGACTTGAACCCCCACGACTTGCGTCACTGGAACCTAAATCCAGCGCGTCTACCAGTTCCGCCACGCCCGCCCGGCGTTCATTTCAGGCGCCATCGCGGGTTGCCGCCCCGCATTGTCGGGCGCGGATGTATCCTAGGCGCGGCGTCGGCACAAGGAAAAAGCCGATTTCCAGGGCTCGGCGGCCCAATTCGGCGGGTTTGGAATTAACCCTTTTTGTCCAGCGCTTTGGCGAGGGCCATCGGCAGCCGATCCGGCAGGTCTTCCGCGATCAGGCCCGGGCCAAAGCCCTCCGCTGCCTGCGCGTGCAGCCAAACGCCCATGGCGGCCGCCAGAAACGGCGGCAAACGCAGCGCCAGCAGGCCCGTGATGATGCCGGCCAGAACGTCCCCAGAGCCGGCGGTGGCCAGTGTGGGCGGGGCGCCGCCCGAGACGATGCTGCCGCCGTCCGGCGCCGCGATGACTGTATCGGATCCTTTGAGGACGACGATGCAGCCGGAGCGGCGAGCTGCCTCCAAGGCGCGCTCGACCTTGCTGGCGCGCGCCACCAAGCCAGGAAACAACCGTCCGAACTCGCCCTCATGTGGCGTCAGCACGATCTCCAGATGGCCTTCGAGCAAGGTGTCGGTGCCCGCCAGCATCGTCAGCCCACCACCATCGATGACGGTCGGCCGGCCGAGCGCAACGCAGGTGCGCACAAGGTCGGCCGTGTAGCCATCCGGCTCCAGGCCGCTGCCGACCAGCAGCGCCGAAATCCGCTCGTCGCCCGCGATCGCGGCGAACGCGGCCAGATCGCCGACCGGGCGAACGATGGCGCCTGGCTGGTCGCCGGCATAGATCGGCCAGACCTCCGGCGGCACGGCGAGGGTCAGCAGACCGATGCCGACGCGACGTGCCGCACGCGCCGCCAGCCGGGCGGCTCCGGTCATCACCCCGCCGCCGACGATGAGCGCGTGACCGCGCTGATATTTGTGATCCGTCGGCTTCGGCGTTGGATAGCTGGCCGACCACAAGGCCGGCGCATTCAGCAGGCAGGATGGATTCGCCGCCGCAAGGTCCGCGGCGCTGAAACCGACATCGGCGACCAGGATTTCGCCGCCTCTTGCCGCGCCCGGCTGGAGCACATGGCCCAGTTTGCGCCAGCCGAAGGTCACCGTGAGATCGGCTTCGATCGCCGCACCCATGATCCGCCCGTCGTCTGCGTGGACGCCGCTGGCGACGTCGACCGCAATCACTGTTGCGCCCGCGCTGTTGACGGCTTCGATCAGCGCCGCCGTCTCGCCCTCGAGGGCGCGGTCGAGGCCGATCCCGAACAAGGCATCGACCACGATCGCCGATCCGTCGAGCGCGCCAAGCGTCGCCGGATCGGGCCGTCGCACATCGCCTTGCCACAAGTCAGCCGCACGCCCGGCATCGCCGGCATAATCGGACCTGGCACGCACCGCATGGACAACGACGCCATAGCCGGCGGCGCGCAGTGTCGCCGCGACGACGAAACCATCGCCGCCGTTGTTGCCAGGGCCGCACAGCACATGAACGTCGCCGCAGCCCGCCGCCGGCCGGCGCGCGATGATCGCATCCGCGACCGCGACCCCGGCACGGCGCATCGCCTCGAAGCTCGGCAGCCCGCGCGCGAACGCGGCACCTTCGGCGGCGCGCATCCCAGCGCCGGTCAGCAGCACCAAATCGGGATCAACGCCATCAGGAAGAACGCCTGGCAACATCGGTCAGCCAACCTCGCGAAAAAAGAACGGCGGCTAGTTGAGGACGGGCCGGCAGAAATGATCGCCGAACCGCGCCTTGATGTCCTCGCATGCTTTTTGCGCGGCGCCGAGATTGTCGAACGGGCCTGCGAATACACGATAGAGCGAACCCTTTGCGTCGCCCAGGAAATAGCGGCGGATATCGACGTCCAGCTTCTTCAAGAGCCCTGGATATTGCATCGTCAGCTTGTCCCAATAGGAGCGCGCATCGCCCTCCTGTCCGGACTCATAGATCCAGATGCGATAGACCTGGGCATCGCCGGTCAGCGAGGTCGCCACCGGCAGATCGGAACCCGGCGCATTCATTGCCGCATCGCCCCCGCCGACGGGATTCGCCGGCGCGGCTTCCTGCGCAGGCTCCGCTTCGGCGGGCGCGCCCGGTTCCTCGGCGGGAGGCTGCGCGGGTGATGCTTCCTCCGCCGGCGCCTCGGCCGGTGCTGGTTGTTCGGGCTGCTTGGGCTCCTCCGCCGGCGGCGGTGGAGCCGCCTGTTGTGTCTCGGTAGGGGCCGCTTCCTGCGGCTGCGCCTCGGCAGGCTTCTCCTCGGTCTTCGCCTCGGTGCCTGCGGGCTGCTGCGGGGGTGTCTCCGTCTTCTGCGCCTGGGCTTGCTGGTTGTCGGCGGGCGCGGCCGTGCCGTCTTCCACCGCCGGTGCGGAGCCGACCGCCGGTCTATCCAGCGCCGCCAGCTCGGCGCGTGCCGGTTCGAAGCCGGCCGCGGCGGCACGGTCGTACCATTGCCGCGCGGCATCCAGATCCTTCTCGACCCCGGTGCCATCGCGATAGAACCCGGCGACCGCGAACTGCGCTTCGGGCAGGCCGCTCTCCGCCGCCTGCAGCAGATATTCGGCGGCTTTCTTCATGTCTTTCTGAACACCGCTGCCGGCCGCATATTGCAGGCCCAGATTGAAGCGCGCGGTGACGTTGCCAGCTTCCGCGGCGCGCGACCACAGCCCGATCGCTTTCGGCACATCCTGCTTGACGCCGCGGCCATCGGCATAGAGCCGCGCCAGGTTGTTGAGCGCCGGTGCATAGTTCTGCGCAGCCGCCTTCTGGTACCATTCCGCCGCCGCCTTCGGATCGGCATAGGGCACGCCCTGCCCCAGCTCGTAGAGCATGCCGATGCCGTGCTGCGCGTGGGCATCGCCGGCCTTCGCGCTTTCTATCCATTCGGAGAAAGCGTGGGCGAAGTCCTTGCGGTTGAAGGCGGCAAGACCGGCCGCATAATCCGCCGCCGCGGTGGACGAGATCAGCAGGACTATCGCCCCAACCATGGCCCCTGCGGCCAGCATGCCGCGCCACGGATGCGCGGCACTCGGTGTTCGAATGATCGCCGGAAGGCCCCGAATCATCGTGCGAATCGCCATGACAATACTATGCGCCGCCCGATTTATGCGTGCAACGCGGGCCCAGTCCACGCTAGTTCGGCGCCGGTCCGGGCGAACCGGCGATGATCGGCGCGGGACCCGCGATGGGCCCGGCATGATGATGCACCATGCGCCAGAGCTTGCCGTCGCGGACGAACAGGTTGGTGGCGATGAAGCCGTGGCCGGACACCGATTCCAGGCAGCACACGATGCCCATCTCGCCGATCAGGTCGCGCGCCAGCACACGGTGCGCGATCGGCATCGCTCCGGCGTTGGAAAAGATCTCCGCCCAGCTGCGCAACACCGCGTCGCGGCCGTGGATCGGCTGCCAGCCGGGATGGCAGCAGAACACTGCGTCGGTCGATGCCCACAGATCGGACATCTGCTCGATGTTCGCGGTCGAGAACGCGTCGTAGAACGCGCTGTTCGCGAACTCGACAGCGGCCGGCACACTCATCTATCGCGCTTCCGATCCACTTGCGGATCGGGCCGATCGGTCTGCCCGTCATTGCCGGAATCGCCCAGCGGCGGCTCGGTCGAACCCGGCGATTGCGGAATGTAGTCGCGCGGCAGCGCGCGCACCGCCGACACGCTGGTCGCACAGCCCGATGTCACGTTGACCCGTTGCCCCGCGGTCGCCGACACGGTGCTTGGCGTGTTGCAGGCCAGCACGTCCACCGCGCCCTCGATCACGTTCACCTCGGTCGCGCCATCGAGGCCGACGAAGATCACGAGATGCGTGCCGCGAATGGTCATGGTCGCGGTCGGCGTCACCAGCTTGACGTTCTCCTTGTTCTTTAGTTCACCGCTCTGGTAGCGGAAGGCGCCGACCTTCAGCGAAATCTGGCCGCCGCCGGTCGCCGAATCCGGGTCGTAGACGAATTCGTCCAGCCGCACCTCGCCATTGGGTCCGACCACCAGATGCGTGTTGTCGAGGAATTCCAGCTCGGTCGAGCCGCGGACGCCGGTCTTCACCAGCTCCTGAGCATAGACGTCGTTGCGGAAATAGATCGGGCGGGAGGCCTCCTGCTCGCCCTCGGCCGTCGCGCCGCGATAGGTGCGCTGAATGACGGCGCCGATTTCCACAGGCTCGGCCATGGCAGATTGGGCCCACGCCGCGCCAAACGCGGCGGCGGCAATCGCCCCCCACAGCGTCCGATTTGTCCAAATTCGTTTCATCACAGCGCTACCCTCTCATTCCGCTGGTTCGTCCGAACCCGCGATTCGGCCGAAAAGCTCAAGCAAATGATATGCTTACCGTGGGCGTAAACCTAGAGCGAAGGTCGCTCGACGGAGTTCAGTGGTTCATCCCACACTGGAATATTTAGGTGGAATCCACTCCATTCGAAGTGACCGCAATCACTGAGCGACGATGCCCCAAAATAGGAAAAATACATTTAACTCAAATGCTAAGCGACCCTTGCGCACAGCCTTTGGCGCTGCAACATTGCTGCACCTGAGGAGGAGCGATGATCGGGCGA
>DASYRS010000064.1:0-5392 GCA_036004205.1 Dongiaceae bacterium | reverse complement strand
ATCTCGCCATCGTCCTTGATGACCGCGGTCGAGGACAGGAAGAACACATCATACGCCCGGCCGACTTCGTAGATGGTGTCCTTCAGGCACAGGCCGGATTCCGCGGTGATCAGCTCGGCGATCTCTTGGCGGCGCGCGACCAGCAGGTCGGCGGTCTTGCGCAGGATCTCCGAGCGCTGGGACCGCGACAGCTCCGGCTTGAACGCCTTGGCGGCGCGGAACGCCTGCTCGATCTCGGCGACGCTCGCCCTCGGCACGGTTCCGCAAATCTCGTTGGTAAAAGGATTATGGACGTCGATCTGGCGCTCGCTGGTCCCCGGACCGTTGGCGACGCGCATATGTTCCTTGCGGATCTGAACCCCCATATTCATCCCTAGACAGCCCTGCTCAAGGCAGGCTGCGCCTTGGCATAGTTGAGCGCCAAATCGAAGGCGCTGAAATTGCGCAGGCGATAGCCGGACGGCAGCGCGCCGATCTTGCGGTTGAGGATGACCGGCACCTTCTGCTCCGTCATGCCGCCGTGCGAACGCAGCGGCACGGTGAGACCGGAGAGATCGTGCTTCTTGGCCGCGCTGCCGATGGCGGTGTTGCGCTCGGACACCACGATCACATCGCCCAGCCGGTCGTCCGGCAGCTCGAACTTCTTGCAGCCCGTTTCGCGGTCCAGCGCAACCTCGATCCCGGGCAGTTCCGCGATGCGCTTGATGACGTCGGCCAGGTTCACATCGTCCGGCAGGTACACCGTTGCGAACGAGCCGAGCGCGCCGTGATGCACGACATAAGGATCGGTGATCGGCAGGATCACCCGCGCCTTGCCGGCGCCGATCCAGCCGTCCAGCACGTCCTGCAAATAGATCACGTTCGGCGTGCCGTCGGCGTTGTGCTTGTCGTTCATGCCATGGTCGGCGGTCAGCACGATGGTCGCGCCCAGCGCATCCAGCGCCGCCAGATAGCCGTCCATCATGCGATAGAAGCTGTTGGCATCGGCCGAGCCTGGCGCGGCCTTGTGCTGCACATAATCGGTGGTTGAGAGATACATGATGTCGGGCCGGCGATCCTTCAGCAGCTTCACGCCGGCGGCGAACACGAACTCGCTGAGCTCCGCGCTATAGACCGAAGGCAGCGGACGGCCGACATAGGCCAGCGCGTTGTCGATGCCATGCTCGGCCTCATTCGTGTCGTTGGCCTTCTCCGCCGAGAAGCAGATGCCGGTCATGCCCTTGCCCAGGAGCTTGCGCAGCTTGTCCTTGGCGGTCACCACCACGACCTTGGCGCCGGCCCTGGAGAAAGCGGCGAGGATGGTCTCCGCGCGCAGGAACTTCGGGTCGTTCATCATCACCTCCTGACCGCTCTCTCGGTCATAGAGGTAGTTGCCGCAGATACCATGGACGGATGGCGGCGCGCCGGTGACGATGGAGAGGTTGTTGGGATTGGTGAAGCTCGGCACCACGCACTCGCCGATCGTGTCGGTGCCGTGCGGTAGCATCTGGCTCAGCCACGTCATGTGGCCGCCGCGCATGGCTTCGGTGAGGTACGCCGGCTCGCAGCCATCGACGCAGATGACGACGATCGGCTCGGTCGGCCAGGCGTAGCTCTTGCCGTTGACGGTGACGCTGTCGGGCATGGCTACTCCGCGCTCTGCTTGAGCGGGCTGCCGCTGGCGACGCCCATCTCCGCCATCGCCGCCTTGATCGCGCCGATCGCGCCCTTCATGTGACTCACGTCGAGCCGGCCGATGCAGCCGATGCGGAACGAGGGCGACGCGGTCAGCGTCCCCGGATAGATCACATAGCCGCGATCCTTCAGCTTGTCGTAGAAGGCCTGGAAGTCGAAGCGTGGGTCGGCCGGCATGCGGAACGTCACGATGATCGGCGCCTGCAGACGATCCGGCAGCAAGGTCTCGAAGCCGAGCGCGCGCATGCCGTCGATCAAGATCTTCCAGTTGCTGCGGTAGCGCGCGCCGCGGCCGGCGACGCCGCCCTCCGCCTCGTGCTCGGTCAGCGCCTGGTCGAAGGCGACGATGCAATGGATCGGCGGCGTGAATCGATATTGCCCGGTCTTTTCCAGCGCCTGCCACTGATCGTAGAGATCGAGCGACAGCGACGGCGCGCGGCCCTGGCTTTCCTTCACGTCATCGGTGCGCGCCAGCACGAAGCTGATGCCCGGCACGCCTTCGATGCATTTGTTGGCCGAAGCCGCCACGGCCTGGTACGGCACCGTGCGGCTGTCGAGTTCGATCGCGCCGAACGCGCTCATGGCGTCGATCAGCAGCTTGCGGCCCGCGGCTGCCACCACGCGCGCCACCTCGGCCACCGGATTGAGGATGCCGGACGTCGTCTCGCAATGGACGATCGCGACATGGGTGATGGCGGGATCGTCCGCCAGCGCCTTGGCGACGCGCGCCGGATCGACCGGCTGGTCGTCCGCCCACTCCAGCGCCGCGACCGGGCGCTTGGAATAGCCGCACATGCGCACGATGCGCTTGCCGTAGTTGCCGTTGACCAGCACCAGCAGCTTGCCGTCTTGCGGCACGAAGGAATTGACCATGGCCTCGACCGCGAAGGTGCCGGGGCCCTGCATCGGCACGCAGGTAAAGGCGCCCTCTCCGCCGATCATGGCGACCAGCCGCTCCCGCATGCGGGTGTTGATGGCGACGAAATTTCCGTCGCGCGAGCCCCAATCGTGCAGCATGGCCTGCTTCACCGACAGCGACGTGGTGAGCGGTCCGGGGGTCAAAAGCCAAGGATCTTGAGACATTTAGCGCCCTCAATAGGTGGCCGCGAGCGATTCCGCCCCAGCTCGTTGCCTTAAGATGCGCCTCCCCTTACTATAAGGCAAATCGCACTTAATTATACGTCGCATAGATGACGTCTATAAGTCACAGCCAGCTCAGGGCGTTCCACGCGGTCGCCATCGAGGGCAGCTTCACCAAGGCCGCCCAGCTCCTGAACGTGACCCAGCCGACCCTGTCCGGCCAGGTCCGCGCGCTGGAGGAACGCTTCGGCGTGCGCTTGTTCGACCGGCGCAGGCGGCGCATCGAGGTGACCGACATTGGGCGCAACCTGCTCGACATCACCTTTCGGATGTTCAGCCTGGAACTGGAGGCGGTGCAGGTGTTGAGCGCGGCCCATGCGTTGAAGCGCGGGCACCTCAGGATCGGCGCCGACGCGCCCTATCACTCGGTCCCATTCCTCTCCGCGTTCCATCGGCGCTATCCGGATCTGCGCCTCAGCATGACCATGGGCAATACCAAGTCGCTGCTCGACGACCTGCTGGACCAGCGCTGCGATGTCGCCATCGCCGCCAACGTGAAGACCGACAGCCGGATCTTCGCCCAGCCGTTCCGCCAGGATCATTTCATCGCCTTCGTCGATCGCGCCCATCCCTGGGCCCGGCGGCGCGGCGTGAAGCTGGCGGAGCTGGCGGGACAGCGCCTGCTGCTGCGCGAGCCGACCTCCAACACCCGCCAGACCTTCGATGCCGCCATGGCCAAGTCGAACATCGTGCTGGGCGAAGTGCTGGAGATCGGCAGCCGCGAGGCGATCAAGGAAGCGGTGGCGGCCGGCCTCGGCGTCGGCGTGATCGCGCAATCGGAGCTGGGCGACGATCTGCGCCTCAAGGCCCTGCCGTTCGAAGGCCAGCAGATCACCTCCACTGAATTCGTCGCCTGCCTGCAGGAGCGCAAGGGTTCGCCCCTGGTCAAGGCCTTCCTTGCCGTGGTGAAGGAGACCGCCGACGTGAAGGGACCGCGATGAAGCCGGCCGCGCTCGCAATCCTGCTGTCGCTGGCAGCGCCGGTAGCGCAGGCGCAAACGCCGGTGTGGGAACGCGGCCGCGACGAACGGTACGAAGTCGCGCTGGCCGCGCTGGGGCCGGGCACGACGCTCGGCTTCTTCTGCTCGGCCTATCAGGTGCCGAATACCGCGATCGTCAGCCTGCACAACCTCATCCTCGGCCCGCAATTGCAGGACGGCAAGAATTTCGACCTGCGCTTCGTGGTCGACGGCCGGAAGTTCGACCTGCCCGGCATCGCCAAGGATGGCGAACTCCTGGTCTCGCCCGTCGACGCCAACATGGAGCTGCGGATCCAGGAGGTGACGGAAGCTCTGCGCACCGGCAAGACCGCCCAGATCGCGGTGCCCGCCAGGGCATGGAAATCCAAGCTCCCCCTCGACGGCGCGGACCTCGCGCTCGACGGCATTTTCGAGAAGTGCTGGTAAGATCAGAAGTCAGAAGTCAGAGGTCAGATGGACAGCCCCTTCCCTCCTTGGGATGGGGGGTGCCGCCGTACGACGTTCGACAAGGAGGACTGCCGCCATCGCGTATCGTCAGAACGCGACCCAGAGCGCGGACCAGGCGACCACAGCGGCTTTCGCGAGGAGCGCGGTATTGGGCGGGCCGGGATAGTGGTCGGCGCTGCGCCACACGCCGACCATGGTGAGCACCGAATACGGCACCGGCAGCAGATGCACGACGATCGCGATTGCGATCGGCGCATCGAGGACGACCAGGAACAAGGCGACCGCCGTCGCCACGACATTGAGCATGACGCCGTAGAAGATCGCGTACCGCCAGAACGCGATCTCCAGCGGCAAATGGCCAGCCCACAGCACTTTCAGCTTCTGCATGCCGTCATCAGGCCACGCCGGCACCGCATCTTCAACCACGATCTGGTGATCAGACCGCCGCCTCTTCCTTGAGGCGCGACGAATGCAATTCGCCCGCCGCCTCCAGGCGCGGCTGGGCGACCAGCGCCAGGTGCGAATTGATGCGCTTCAGGTCGCGCAGGATGTCGAGATGGAGGCCCGAGGTGGAGATGCTCTCGATCCGCCCCTCGCGCAGCCGCTGCAGATGATTCTCCGACGCCGTCTTTTCCAGGATGCGGAACGCGTGCTTCTCGGCGAACAGCTTGCGCGCGAGGACGAGGTCTCCGGTCATGAAGACGTTCATCGCCAGATGCACGTTGGCATTGAGCCGGCGATGGATGTCCTCGATCTCCTTCGACCCCTCGGTCGAGAATTTGAGGCCGTATTTGGCCTTCTTGGCCGCCAGGTCGATCAGGCTCTTGTCGACGATGTCGGCCGCATGCTCCAGGTTGGTGGTGAAGGTGATGAGGTCGATGATCTTCTTGTGGTCACCTGAATCCATCACGTCGCGGCTGACGCGCGTGAGGTACAGCTTGATCGCCTCGTTGAGCCGATCGATCTGCGAATCAACGTCGGAGCAGGCGTCGACCAGCCTGCGATCGTCGTTGCGAAAGCATTGCAGCGACAGATCCAGCATCTGGCCCAGGAGGTCGCCCATGCGCAGCGCCTCGCGGCCGGCATTGGCGAGGCCGATGGAAGGATTCTCGACCGCGCCTTCGGTGAGGTAGCGCGCCTTGCCGGGATCGT
>DASYRS010000063.1:0-2360 GCA_036004205.1 Dongiaceae bacterium | reverse complement strand
CGCCAGCTTCTCGCCGGCGGAGGCTGGCACGTTCTCGAACTCGAAGGTCACGACGTCGACCGATTGCGCGAACGCCTGCAAGGCGGCGAAATCGTCATAGGAGGCCACGGTCGTCGCGGCGGCCACGTCGCTGGCCGGCGCACCCTTGTCCGGGCAATAGATATGGCAGCGATAGCCGAGCCGCGCGGCCGCCATCGCCGTCATGCGCCCCAGTTGCCCGCCACCCAGGATGCCGATCGTGCCGCCGGGCGCGATTGTCTGTCCGGTATCCGCGCTCATGGTTTTCTGCCCACCTGCCGTCGCGACATTATTGATCCCGAGTCGGGCTTTCCGCCACTGCCTCGGTCTGTTTGTGGCGATATGTATCCAGCCGCTTGCCCAGCGGCGCATCGTTCAAGGCGATGATGGCGGCGGCCAGCAGTCCGGCGTTGGTCGCTCCCGCCTTGCCGATCGCCAGTGTACCGACCGGAATGCCAGCCGGCATCTGGACGATCGAATAAAGGCTGTCCTGCCCCTTGAGGGCCTGGGATTCGACCGGGACGCCAAGGACGGGCAGGGGTGTCACCGCGGCCACCATGCCGGGCAGGTGGGCGGCTCCGCCGGCCCCGGCGACGATCACCTTCAGGCCGCGCTCGCGCGCGCTCTCGGCATAGTGCATCAAGCGCTTGGGGGTACGGTGCGCGGAGACGATCCGCACCTCGTGCGGAACGTCCAGATGTTCAAGCACATCAACGGCATGGCGCATGGTCTGCCAGTCGGACTGGCTGCCCATGATGACGCCCACCAAAGGCTTCTTCCGGCGCTTTGGCATCCTATCCCCGCCCCAAAAAAGAGGCGGCATTATAGGGGCCGGCGGCCTGAGCGCAATGAACAATGAGCGAACAGATGACTCGGTCTCACGTGTGGTTAAGCCGGTTTTAACCACCCCGCCCTAGCATCCCAGCCTGGATTCGCCTTTACTCGGAGGGCGGCCGGCAAGCGCGCCCCTGGCGCGACCCTTTCAGGAGTTCTGGAACCCGCGCTGATGAGGATCCGCGACAACCTTCCCCCCGGATCGACCGCCCGGGTCGCCACCGCCAAGCCGGTCGCGCGCGCCCGCAACGCCGAGGCGGCCAGCGCCACCAGCGCCACCGCCACCTCCGCCCAGGCCGATCAGGCCACCTTCCTTGGCCTCAACGAGACCGAGCTTTCGCCCAACGTCCGCGCCGCCCTGCAGGCGCTGCTGGACGAAGTCGGACGCCTGCGCCAGGAGCTGGAGATGACGCGCAAGCGCATCTCGCACCTGGAGCGGATGGCCGACGAGGATTCGATGCTGCCGATCGCCAACCGCCGCGCCTTCGTGCGCGAGCTGACGCGGCTGATCTCCTATTCCGAACGCTATGGCACCGCCGGCAGCGTGCTCTATTTCGATCTCAACGGCATGAAAGAGATCAACGACCGCTACGGCCATCCGGCGGGCGACGAAGCGTTGCGCCATTTCGCGCGGCTGCTGGTCGGCAATGTGCGCGATTCCGACGTGGTCGGGCGCCTCGGCGGCGATGAATTCGGCGTCATCCTGGCCCAGGCCGACGAGGCCCAGGCGCGGGACAAGGCCGGGTCGCTGGTCGAGCTGGTCAATACCGAGCCGGTCATGTGGCAGGGCGAGGCGCTGCAGCTTTCCTGCGCGGTCGGCATCCATCAATTCTCCGCCAAGCAGAACGCCGACGAGGCACTGAGCAAGGCCGACGCCGACATGTATGACGAGAAGCGCCGCTACTACGCGGAACTGAACAAGCAGCGGTAAACTACGCTCCGGCCACTCGCCGCCGGCGGCGAAAACCGCTATCACGGACCGCATGTATATCGCCTCGCCGCGACACCTGCCGTCGATCAAGCAGCTCCACGATTATTGGACGCTGTGCCGCGGCGATCGCCTGATGCCGCGGCGCGCCGACATCGATCCCGCGGACATCCGCCATTTGCTGCCCAATGTCTACCTGGTCGATATCGAGCAATCGCCGTTCCGCGTGCGCTACCGCGTGGTCGGCACCAGCGCGGTCGAATGGCAGGGCCACGATTTCACCGGCTATTACCTGGACGAGGTGCGCTTCAACAAGCCGGACGAGCTGCTGGCGCTCTATCGCCGCGCCGCCGAGGAAAAGGTGCCGACCTTCCGCTCCACCACCTGGCCGATGCCGAACGGCGTCGTCCGCGCGGTCGAGACCGCCATCCTGCCGATCTCCGAAGACGGCGAGCACGTAACCCAGTGCCTCGCCATCGAGGATTTCGAGGAGTTCCGCGACCTGACGTATCTGCCGCGGGGGTAACCTCCATGCCATCCCGCTGTCATCCCGGGCAAGCCGCGTAGCGGCGCGACCCGG
>DASYRS010000062.1:0-10029 GCA_036004205.1 Dongiaceae bacterium | reverse complement strand
TGGTGAAGACGCTCGGCATCCGGCCGGAATATCTGAAGACGCAAGGTCGCGACGGCATCATCAATTACAGCGAATGGTCTCCCCAGCTCGGCCGCCGCTTCCGTGGGCTGAAGCTCTGGTTCGTAATCCGCGCTTATGGCGTGGAGCGGCTGCGCGGCTTCATCCGCGACCATGTGCGCTGGGCGCAAGGCCTGGCCGAGCGCATCGAGGCCGCGCCCGATTTCGAGTTGGCGACGCAGCCGATATTGTCGCTGTTCAGCTTCCGCTACCGGCCCGAGGGCGTCGCCGACCTCGATGCGCTGAATGCCCGCCTGATCCAGGCGATCAACGACGACGGCCGCATCTATCTCACCCAGACGCGCTTCCAGGACAAATTCGTGATCCGCTTCGTGGTCGGCCAGACCTACACGACCGAAGCCGATGTCGCGTTCGCCTGGGACGTGATCCAGGAGATCGCGCGCGGCCTCAGATAACTGTCATCCCGGCCGAGCGAAGCGGGAGCCGGGACCCCCTGCGGCGTCGATGCGCCAAATACATTCGCCGGTGTCGTTCGCTGATAGGCGGCAGAGGTCCCGGTTCTGCGCCGCTGCGTGGCTTGGCCGGGATGACAGGTAGAGTGCTGCCTACGCTTCCTCGGCCGCCATCTTCGCTTTCGCGATCTCCAGCACCTGGCGCGCGGCCGCGTTGGCATCCTCGCCTTGCGCCACCTGCACGGTCGGGAAGGCGAAGCCGATGCCGTTGGCGTCGAACGCCTTCTTGATCATGGCCAGGGCCTTGCGGCGGATCGGGAATTGCTCGCCGGGCTTGGTCATCATCTTCATGCGGATCTGGATGGCGTAGTCGCCGAACTGCTCGACGCCCTGCATTTTCAGCGGCTCGATGATCTTCGGCCCGAATTCCGGATCGACGGCCAGGTCCTTGCCGATCTGCTTGATCAGCTTCTTCGCCTTGTCGAGGTCGCTGTCATAGGTGATGCCGATCTGCATCTTGTCGATCACCCAGTCGCGGCTCATGTTCTGCACCGCGCCCAGCTCGCCGAACGGCACGGTATAGAGCGGCCCGCGATGGTGCCGCAGCTTGACCGAGCGCAGCGAGAAGGATTCGACCGTGCCCTTGTAGCTGCCGCTCTGGATGTATTCGCCGACCCGGAAGGCGTCGTCGAGCAGATAGAACACGCCGCTGATGATGTCCTTCACCAGCGTCTGTGCGCCGAAGCCGACGGCGACGCCGATCACGCCGGCGCCGGCGATCAGCGGGCCGATCTCAACGCCCAGGGCGGACAGCACCATCATGGCCGCCACCGCGATCACTACCACCAGCAGCATGTTGCGCAAGATCGGCAACAGGGTGCGCAGGCGGGCGCGCCGCCGGGCCTCCTCGCTGTCGATGTCCGCGGCGCCGATCGCGCCAGCGATCTTGTTGTCGATCAGGGCGCGGGCGAGGCGCCACAGGAAATCGGCGACCAGCACGATCACGATGGCGCTGAGGCCGCCGCGGATCAGGCGCGTCGCAACGGTATCGCGTGCCGTCAGCTGGATGAGGTCGATCTCCCACGCATAAGCCAGGGACAAGGCCGCCAGGATGATGAGGGCGGCGCGCAACCCGCGCTCCAGCGCAACCGCCGCCAGGATCGGTGCGCCGCGATCGGGCGCGGCGCCCTCCACCGCGCGCAGCAGGTGCGCGACCGAGACGCGGGTGACCGACAGCAGCAGCGGCAAGGCCGTGCCGATCAGCAGCAACCAGAAGCCGGGCAGCAGATGCAAGGCCCACAGCACCCAGATCAACACGAACTGCACGGTCGCGAGGACGGAGAGGGTGCGTTGGCTGAGCCGTCGCGGCGGTTCCGCCGCGTGCTCGGCGATTGGCCGCCGCCAGATCACTTCCAGCCCAAGGCCCAGCAGGAACACGCCGGCGATATAGCTCAGCATCTTGAGCCCGGCGGGCGAGACACCCAAGGTCCGCAGCAGCCCGAGTGTGACCCAGGAGAAGGCCAGCACGGCGACGGCGATGATAATCCGCCGCTGCCAGAACTTCGCCGCCGGATCGGACATCGGGACGATGCGGAACCGCGCCGCGCGGCCGCCGCCCGGTGCCAGCAGGAAGCCGGCGACGATGCGCGCCAGCCAGGCGCACAGGAACGCCACGAGATAGCCGAGCACGATCTCGCGCAGGAGCGGCGGCCAGGAGAAACAGAGGAATGCCCCGACGCTGCCGACCGCGAACGAGAGCGCCCAGCCGGTCGCGAACGCCAGCCGCGCCATCATCGCGCGCAGCCGGTCGCCGACGCTGGTGATCTCGCTGCCGATGATCCAGTTGCGGAAGCCCGCGGTCAGCCGCCAATAGCCCCAGACGCAGATGAACCCGACGCCGACGAAGATCGCGATCAGCACCAGCAGGGCGATGAGGCCATGTTCCTGGAACTCGAGCGACAGGATGATCCAGGCACGCTCCAGCTCGTCCGGGAGCTTATGGCGCGCGGCGGCGAGGAGCTGCAGGTTGTTGCGCAGATACTCCAGCCGCTGCGCGAAATAGCCGGCCATGGATTGCTGTTGCGGGGCGGCGGGCACCGCGGATTGCCCCTGGGCCTCGGCCGCTTCGCCAATGGTCGGCTGGCTTTCCAGCCATTGCTGGACGGCGGGATCGCGCAGCAGGTCGAGCAGCAGCTCGACCTGGTGCGGCGGCGTGCCTGCCGCGTCCTGCTGCCCCTGCTGCTGCTGGGCGGTGGCGGGCACCGCTACGCACAGCCAGAGCACGAAGCCCAACAAGCCGGCCGCGATTTGCAGCCAGGCCGCCCGGCGAACGCTGATGATGTTCATTGCGTCACTCCCCTGGAGCGCCGCAGCGCACCGCTCCGCCCGCAAGGATACTCCCAGACCCGCCGCCGTGGAATCCCCCGACTGTTACGTTATTTCATCCTGTGCGGCCCCCCACCGCCATCAAGATGCGCTCGACGCCGCGCCTCGCGAGGGCTACATCCGATAGGACCCAAGCGGCAGAAAGCGGCCCCATCATGCGCGGCGACGCGGACGAATCCTGGTTCGAGACTCACAATTTCCTCGGCCGCCAGCACGACCGGCACGAGCGCCGGACCTGGATGGTGGTCGGGCTGACCGCGGTCACCATGGTGGTGGAGATCGCCGCCGGCTCCTGGTTCAACTCGATGGCGCTGCTGGCCGACGGCTGGCACATGGCGACCCATGCCGGGGCCATGGGCCTGGCGGCGCTGGCGTACCGGTTCGCCCGCCGGCATGCGCGCAATCCGCGCTTCACCTTCGGCACCGGCAAGGTCGGCGACCTCGCGGCCTATAGCAGCGGCATCATCCTGGCGGTAGCAGCGGTGATGATCGGCTGGGAATCGCTGACACGCCTGGCGCAGCCGCTGCCGATCGGCTTCGACCAGGCGATCCTGGTGGCAGTCCTCGGCCTGATCGTCAATTTCGTCAGCGCCGCCATGCTGTGGTCGCGGCCCAGGCATGCCGGTGGGGACCATGGCGATGGCGGGCACAGCCACGATCATGCGCGCGGCCATGGGCACGATCACGTGCATCATGCCGACCACAATATCCGCGCCGCCTTCATGCATGTGGTGGCGGATGCCCTCACATCCGTGCTGGCGATCGTCGCGCTGGTCGCCGGGCTGTGGTTCGGCGCGGTCTGGCTGGATCCGCTGATGGGGCTGGTGGGCGCGGCCGTCATCCTGCATTGGTCGGTGGCATTGATGCGCGACACCGGCGGCATCCTGCTCGACATGGAGGCGGGCGGCGACCTCGCCGCGCGCATCCGCACGGACATCGAATCCAAGAACGGCGACCGGGTGGCGGACTTGCATGTCTGGCGCGTCGGGCCCGGGCATTTCGCGGCCATCGTCGCGATCGTGACCCGGCGCGCAACCGACGCCGCGGCGCTGAAAATGACGCTGCAGGCGCGCTATCCCCTGGATCACCTGACGGTGGAGGTGCTGGCGAGCGCGCCTACTGATGACGCCGATAGCGTTCTGCGAGGATCATAGCGAGGCCGGCGAGGATGGTGAGGACCGCGAAGCCGGCGATCATCGGCCGCACCGTCCCGTCGTAGGCCTGCCCCAGCACGAAGCCCAGCACCGACGAGATGATGGTGGCGAGCGAGCCGACCACCGCCGCGGCCACGCCCGCGATATGGCCCATCGGCTCCATCGCCAGGGCGTTGAAATTGCCGAACAGGACGCCGACGCAGAAAAAGGTCGCGAGCAGATAGGCCATCAGCGACCACAGCGGCGGGTGCCCCTCCAGCAGCAGCGTCACGACGAAGAAGGCGAGCGACAGCGCGCTGGTCGCGGCGAGGCCGCTGCCCGCCAGGCGCCGCATGCCGAGCTTCATGACCAGCCGCGCATTCAGCATCGAGGCCGCGCCGAAGGCGAGGGCGTTGGCCCCGAAATAGATCGGGAACTTGGCGCCGAGGCCGTACAGCTCGCCCAGCACCTGCTGCGTGGAGGCGAGATAGCCGACGAAGGCGCCGAACACCAATCCCGCCGCCACCGTGTAGCCGAGCGTCACCGGATTGCCGCAGGCCTCGCCGAAGGCGGAGAAGATGCGCCGCAGCGAGAAAGCAGCCCGGCGATCCTCGCGCAAGGTCTCCGGCTGCCGCATGGCGAACCAGGCGAGGCCGATGATGCCTTCGGCCAGCAGCGCGACGAAGATCAGGCGCCAATCGCCGATCAGCAGCAGCCCTTGCCCGACCGAGGGCGCGATCACCGGCACGATGATGAAAATGCCCATCACCATCGACATGATGCGCGCCATCGCCCGGCCGGAATAGAGATCGCGCACCAGCGCCAGCGAGACGATGCGCGGGCCCGCCGCGCCGACGCCCTGCAGGAAACGGCCGATCAGCATGATCTCGAACGAGCCGGCGAGAATGCAAAGCAGGCTGCCCGCTATGAAGATCGCGAAGCCGATATAGGCGGCGGGCTTGCGCCCGATCGTGTCCGAGACCGGCCCATAGACGATCTGCGCCAAGGCGAGGCCGATGAACAAAACGATGACCACCAGTTGCCGGTCGTTCACATCCACGACACCCAAATCCGCCGCGATCTGCGGCAAGGCCGGCAGCATCGCATCGATCGAAAAGGCGATGATCGAGGTCATCACCGCCATCAGGGCGACGAATTCGAAACTGGCCTCATGACCGGATGATGGGCTGGCGTGGCTCAAGATAGCGATCCTCGGTGTGGGGCGGTCCCTTCGCATAGGGCGGAAAGCCTGTCAAACTACGCGCGGCGCATGGATCGCCTGCAAAATGCAGAGGGCTCGGCCGGCGATGCCGCACCTTGCGGAGGCGGATCGGCCGTGGTCTATTGACTGCGAACCGTTCGCAATCGGGGGTGTCGTCACGATGGCCGACCTGCATCAGATCGCGAGCGCCGCGGACCTGCGGCTGCTCTTTGGCCACGCCGAAGGGCTGGCGGCGAAAAAATCCCTGGCGGTCCTGGACCGCCACGCCCGCGACTACATCGCGCGTTCGCCGTTCCTGTGCATCGCCACCGCCGGCCATGGCGGCCGCGCCGATGTCTCGCCGCGCGGCGACCAGCCGGGCTTCGTGCAGGTGCTGGACGACCGCTCCATCGCGATTCCCGATCGGCCGGGCAACAACCGGCTGGATACGATGGAGAACATCCTCATCAATCCCAATGTCGGCCTCATCTTCATCATCCCGGGATTCGAGGACACTTTGCGCATCAACGGCAAGGCGACCATCACCGCCGACCCCGCGATCCTGGAACGCGCCACCGTCGACCGCAAGCAGCCGAAGGTCGCCATCCGCGTCGCGGTGGAGGAGGCGTTCTTCCACTGCGCCAAGGCGTTCCGCCGCTCGCGCCTGTGGCAGGCCGATGCGCAGGTCGACCGCACGGTGATGCCGACCCTGGCGCGCATCATCCTGGAGCAGACGGCAGCGGCGGAAGCCCCGCCGCGCGAAGAGGACGTCGTTGCCTGCGACACGGCGATCGAACAGGATTACAAGACGCAGTTGTATTGAGCGGGCCGCTTTCGCCGGCCATGACAATTGCAGCGATAGGTGGTAGGATCGCATTGCATAGGACCAACGAGGGCGGGTCCGACCATAAGCCCAGCGTCCGGCTGATAGATTATGGCGATACTGGTTGCCCTCTGCGCTCTCAACCTTGCTCTGCTGCTGGCGGTGCTCGCCGTGGTGTGGCGGCTGCGGCAGCGGATCATCAGGATCCGTGAAGCCGAGCGGGCGGAATGGCCGCGTTCGCTATGGCCGCAATTCGAATCCTTGACCAGGCTCTACAGACTGCTCGACGGCAAGGCGGATCTGCCCAATCTGCGCCACTGGGCGGTGTCGCCCGATTTTCTGTTGCACGTGGTGCGCCACATCCAGGGCCACGCGCCGAAGACAATCCTCGAATGCGGCAGCGGCTCGTCCACCATCGCCATGGCCCAGGCATTACGCGCTTTCGGCATCGCCGGCCATATCTACTCCATCGAGAACTACGAACCCTCGGTCGAGGCCGTCCGCAGCCAATTGCAGCGGCACGATCTCGAGCGCTTCGTGACGCTGGTCTTCGTGCCCTTGGTGCAAAAGCAGTATGACGGCACTGTCGGAGAGTTTCATTGGTACGACCTCCAGCCGGGAATGATCCCCGACAACATCGACCTGCTGCTGGTCGATGGTCCGGTCGCCGTCGAAGATCCAGATGCGCGCTATCCCGCGGGGCCGGAGCTGCTGCCCCGGCTGGCGCATGGCGCGCATATTTTCATCGACGATGCCAGCCGGCCGGGCGAGACAGACATGGTCGTTCGCTGGCGCAGCCTCTATCCGAACCTCGGCCTGCGAAAGCTGCCTGCCGAGAAAGGTTGCGTCGAACTGTTCTTCCTCGACGAGAAGAGGTCGGCGGCCTAGGTCCCGTCGTCCGGGGTCGCGCGGTCATGTGCCATGACAACGGCCACGATGGGCCATAAGATCGCGCGCCGATCGCGGGGTCTCGAACCACGAGACGATAATGTTCGAACGCTTTGCCGCGCCGCCGCGGAAAAGGCTGCCGCGAGTCATACTTCCTCGATCGGAACGGGCCGGCCGAATCCTTCAGCGCGCCAGAGTCACGGCGACATTGACCGCCAGCGCCAGCAGCACCGTGTTGTAGAAAAACGAAACGACGCCGTGCAGCAGCACCAGGCGCCGCATGCCGGCGGTCTGCACGGTCACGTCCGAGACCTGCGCCGTCATCCCGATGACGAAGGAGAAATAAAGGAAGTCCCACGAGCCGGGCGCCTCATCGCCCGGGAAGTTGAGGCCGCCAGCGTCGCGCGGATCGGCGCGCTCCGACTGCGGCTCATCGGTGTCGGACGCCGCATAGAACAAGTGGGCATAATGGAACGCCGCGATGGTGTGCAGCACCAACCAGCCGAGCGGCACGCTGGCGATGGCGAGGGAGAGTGCCACGGTATCGGGTTCGCCGTCCCGGTTCAGCAGTCCGAATATCGCCGCGAGCGAGAACACGATGGCGGCCAGCGCCAGCACGATGATGAGAACGATGCCCTCGTCCTCCACGCTGGCGCGCCGGCGCAACCCCTCCGGCGTGGCGCGGAGGGCGAAGCGCGTCATCACCGCCAGATAGATCGCGAAAAACGCGTCGCCGCCGATCACGGTCGGCACCGGCCAACGCATCGCGTGGGCGGCCAGCCAGACCGCCAGCCCCGCCACGGCCGCCAGATAGAACCGGCCGTGATGCCGGATATGCCAAGTGCCGATCATGACGATGCGGTCGGGAACCTCTCGGAACGACGGTCCGCAGTCTTTCCGGGCGGCGGATGACTGTCAAATCGCACCGGCCCCGCCGATTCCGCAGCCGGTTCGGTCTATTCGCCGTCATGTTCGATAGGCTGTCCGTCAGGGCATGGCGGGTCCTCTCGACGGCGCTGTGAGCAGCGTCGCCGCGGGCGGTGCGGAGCACGATGACAAATTGATCGGTTGACTGTAACATCGCGTATTAATAGAGGTCGGACCCAGGGGAGGGCCGCCCGCGTGAGAACCGCAAACTCGGCTCAGCATGTTCTGGTCTCCGCGATCGACCGAAACTATGTCGTGCCTTACGCCGCCATGCTGGCCTCGTTCAGGGACCACAATCCGGCGATGCCGGTCAACGCGTTCGTCATTCACAACGATCTCCTCGACGACGACCGGCGCCTGCTCGACGCGATCTCACAGCGAACCGGTATCCGCCTCGACCTCATCGAGGTGCCGGCCTATCCATTTCGCTCGTTCGTCACGCGCCCCCGCTCGTTCCTGGGTTGGCGCGACCGGATGTCGCCGATAGCCTACGCGAAGGCGTTTCTCGACCGGTTTCTGCCCTCCGACATCGGACGCGTCATCTGTGTCGACGCCGACGTCATCGTCAATGGCGACATGTCGGAGATCTGGCAAATGGAGATCACGTCGTCGGTGATGGCGGCGGCAAACATTCCGCGGATGCACTTCCATCAGTTCAACAGCGGTTTCATGTTGCTGGATCTTGCGGAATGGCGCCGCTGGCGGATCGCCGACATCGCCGAGAAGTTTCTGTCCAGCTATTCGGACGCGCTGCATAGCCACGATCAGCACGTGCTGAATCTGATCTTCAAGAATCGCTGGTCGAAGATCAACTTGAAGTGGAACTATATCGAGGACCATTACCGGCTGAGAGCGGAACCCTCCCTCTATACCGAAGCGGAGGTGATGGCGGCCCGCGAAGCTCCGGTCATCATCCACTACGCGGTCGGCACCGACAAGCCCTGGAGCCCCCGCTGCCGGCACCCGCGCGTCGAACTCTATCGGAAATACCGTGCCGGCCTGGAAATGCTGATCGAGGGACTTGATCTCATGGATCCACAAGATGCGCCGGGCTATTCATGACATCGGACGCGCTGGCGACGGGCTTCTGGATCGTACTGTCCGTTCTCAACTTCCTCCTGCTGGGAATCTCCGTGTTCATGCTGCGGCGGATGGCACGGCGATTGAAACGCCTGCGCAAGTCAAGTCGGTTGGCGCGCCGCAAGACGAAGGCGTCCCTGGAAGGAATCAGAGCTGAGCTGGAGGGAAGCGGCAAGGCGCACGAGCAACGATTCAACCGCTCGGTATGGCCGCAGATTGAATCCCTGATCTCTCTCTATCGCCTGCTCGATGGCAAGATCGAATTTCCGCCGATGCGCCGTTGGTCGGCGTCGCCCGACTTCATGCTGCACGTCGTGGGGCACGTCCGCCGGCGCGCGCCGAAGACGATCGTCGAATGCGGCAGCGGCAGTTCGACCGTCGTGCTGGCGCACCTGCTGAAATCGCTCGGGCATGATGGCCACATCCACTCCATCGAGAATCATGTACCCACCATCGAAAGGGTGCGGGCGGAGTTGCGGCGGCACGGTCTCGAGCGCTTTGTCACCTTGACCGTCGCGCCTCTGGCAGCGAAGCGCTATGACGGTCTGGAGACGGTTTTCCATTGGTACGATCTTGCTCCCGACGCGATCCCGCACGATGTCGACCTTCTGATCGTCGACGGCCCGTCTGCGTTGATCAATGCCCACGCCCGCTATCCCGCCGGTCCGGAGCTCCTGCCCAGGCTTTCGCGCGATGCGCACATCTTCATCGATGATGCAGACCGCCCCGACGAAATGGCGATGCTGCGCATGTGGCGGAAGCTCTATCCCGATCTCGGCATCCGAAGGCTGCCGGCGGAGAAGGGCTGCTGCGAATTGTTCTTTCTTGATCGCAAGATCGAAGATTACTTGCCGAGCGAATGGGGCGAGGAGGAAGAACGCCTTGGCGCGCCGGCCTCGTCGCACTATTGAGCGTGGTGCCAGGAGCCAGCCCGCACGCCGCGCCCCTACCGGCGGGCGGCCCGAAGCGCCGTCGGTCGTTGCGTTGGAGCTTTGGCGATTGTGAGCGTTCTGAGACATAGGTGACACTTTGTTCCGGACACATAGGTAACACCTCCCCCAGGCAATTGCCTGGGGGAGGTGGAGATGCCGTGGAAGGAGCGTTCGGTGATGGAGGAGCGCC
>DASYRS010000061.1:0-3421 GCA_036004205.1 Dongiaceae bacterium | reverse complement strand
GCCTTCTGAGCGAGCTCCAGGGTCAGGTCCATGTCCTTTTCCTGCCAGGTGAAGCGGGTCGTATCCCAGCGCCGCAGAGTTCCATTCGTGCCTGGGCATTCGAGCAGCACCTCGCGCATGCGCTGGGCATCGAGGCCGTAGCGCTTGGCGATCAGCAGCGTCTCGAAGTTGGCGACGCAATGCACCCAATGCAGCAGGTTGTTGCAGGTCTTCGCCACCTGGCCGGCGCCGAGCGGTCCGACATGGATGACATCGCGGCTATAGCACATGAGCGCGGGACGGACCCGTTCGATATCCTCTTCCGCACCGCCGCACAGCGACAGCAGCGTGCCGGCACGCGCGCCGGAGGCGCCATAGACCACCGGCGCGTCGACCAGCCGCTTGCCGCGCGCGGCCAGGCGCGGCCCAAGCTCGCGCACCGTCTCCACGCTGATGGTGGCGGCGACGACGATGGTCGATCGTTCCGCGGCGGCCTCCGCCAGCTCCTCGGCAACGGCGACGACCTGCTCATCGGTGGCGACGACCAGGATGAAGACTTCCGCCGCGCCCGCGAGCTCGCGCAGGCTCGCTTTCGCCGCGTTGCCGCGCTGACGCGCCAGCTCCAGTCGCTCGGCATTGACATCGAAGGCCGAAACTTCGAAGCCCTTGTCCTGCATGTGCCCCGCCATGGCGAGGCCCATCTCTCCGGTTCCGACCACACCGACCTTCATGCCTGCCTCCGGGACTCTGTTGGCTGTCGTTTATCCGGCGTGCTGGGTGATGGTATCGACCAGTGCCGGGACACCGCTCTTCACCGCCGCGATGGCGCGGTCCAGCGCCCCGGCGATGTCGGCCGGATCTTCGACCGGGCCCTCCGCATGCCAGCCGAAGCCCCGCGCGATGGTCGCGAAATCAGGCGCCGGATCGGAAATGTCCATGCCGATATAGGCGCGCTCGACCGGCGTGCCGCGCTGGCGCGCGACCGTGATCTGATGCTCCCAGTCGTTGTAGTAGGCGCGGTTGTTGTGCATGACACACAGGAACGGCACCTTGTGCTTGGCCGCGAACCACAGCGCGCCGACATCGAACATCAGATCGCCGTCGGTCTGGCAATCGACCACCAGGCGGCCGGTACCGCGATGGGCCAGTGCTACGCCCGTCGCCATGCCGATCTGGGTTCCGGTGCCGAGCGCCCTGCCGGGCCAGCGATAGGCCCGGTCGAAATGCCATAGCTTCAGCGCCCAATCCTCGAACGGGTTGGTGGTCAATACCCAGTCTTCGTGCCTGATCTTGGCCCACACTTCGCTCGCCAGGCGCGGCAGGGTGATCGGCCGCGCGTCCCAATCCACGCGCGCCTCCTCCCGCCACGCCGCGACCTGGATATCATGAAGCTCCGAGACCGCCCGTTTCCGCTCGGCAATGCGCCGGCCTCGTTTCGGGTCCGCGTCCACGCGCTTCGCGATGAGCGTCTTGAGTGCCGGCAGGGCGAGCGCCGTGTCCGCCAGCACACGCTGCGCGCATTCGGGAAATCTCTGATAGTCGGTCGCCCACTTCGAGATCTCGATGTCGGCGAAGCCGATGTCGAGCCATTGGCAACCCTTGGGGTAGAGCGGCTTCAGCGTGCGGTTGATGCGATCGTTGACATGGGTCGGCCGCTCCCAGTCGCGGCAATCGAGCAGCGTGATGAGGTCGGCTTGCTTGAACGCCTCGTTGTTCATGCGCAAGTCGAGCGGGTGGCCGGTCGGAAAATTCAGCCGCCAATGCGTGTCCACCACCGGCGCGCCCAGCGTCTCGGCCAGGCCGACCATATCGGAAAGGCCGTTCGGGTCGCGGCCGACGAATTGCGGCAGCAGCACCGGCCAGTCGGCCGCGACCAGCCGATCGGCCGCCTCCTCCAGCGCCTTTGGCTCGGGCGCGATGCGGCTTGGCGCCTTCGCCGAGCCCGGCGCCGGCAGGACGACCGGCGCGGCCAATGGCGCCTCCTGCACGGCCGCGTCGTAGCACATATAGATCGGGCCCTGCGGCTCGGTCATCATGATCGAATAGGCGCGGGCAAAGCTGTCGACCACGCCGTCGAAGCCGCCGGGCTGGTAGTCCCATTTCACGTAGTCGCGCACGGCGCTGCCCTGGACGTTTGCCGTGTGCTGCCAGTCGACGCGCGGACGCCGCTTGGCCTCATCCATCGGTCCGGTCGCCCCGATGACGAAGACCGGCGCGCGGTCCGTGTAGGCATAGTAGATACCCATGGTGGCATGCAGCAGGCCGACCAGATTGTGCACGATGACGGCAAGCGGCTGGCCGACCGCCTTGGCATAGCCGTGGGCGATCTGCACCGCGATCTTTTCATGCTGGCACAGCAGCATCGGCGGCTCGTCGCCATTGTGGTTGACCAGTGAATCATGCAGGCCGCGATAGCTTGCGCCCGGATTGAGCGTGATGAACGGGAAGCCGTATTGCTTGACCAGGTCGGCGATGACATCGGAATTCCAGCCGAAGCCGGCATTCTCTTCGGTCTTGGGAGCGACTTCACGCGGCTGGTTGTCCATGGGCTCGCTGCTCGTTGGAGAAGGCAAAAGAAAGCGGCCGACGCCGGGGCGGCGGCCGCGGGAAAATGGACAGGACTATTCCT
The DNA here is from genome assembly GCA_036004205.1 of Dongiaceae bacterium. GTDB lineage: Bacteria > Pseudomonadota > Alphaproteobacteria > Dongiales > Dongiaceae > Dongia_A. Next base: position 813 of record DASYRS010000061.1, on the reverse strand, counting down.
TCTTCATCATGTCCTTCAGGAATGCGATGAGGTCCGGAGGAGGCTGCAATGCCGCGGCAACCGCATCGGCCACCGGCTGACCCGCCAGCGGCTCGACCGGCAGCTTCAAGGACTTGGCCTTGGCGACGAATTCCGGATCGGAGGTGGCCGCCGCGTAGGCATCGACCAGGGCCTTGAGCCGATCCGCTGGAATACCCGGTGGGCCGGCGGTCAAGCGGGCGATCTTGGCTTGCGATTCGATCAGCGAAATGACTTTCTTCGCCTCGTCGTTGGTTGCGAAAGTGCTGAGCTGCGGCGCGTCCGTCTCGCTGCCGCCGATCTGCGCAATGAACTTGCCGTGCCCTTCGGCGACGAATTTTTCCCAGGTGGAGCGGAAGCCGATCACGCCCTTGACCTCGCCGCGACGCATGGCGAGCTGATCCTCGTTGCCGCCATAGCCATCGATGATCTGGATCGGCAGATTGAGTGTCTTGGCCAGCATGCCCGTCTCGACGGTCGCCGCGCTGCCACGTCCGGCGGCGGCGAACTTCACCGTTTCCTTGGACGCCGCCAGCTGCTCGAAGCTCTCGATGCCGGATTCCTTCGATACGACAATGACGCGCGGGTCGGAGGACACCTTGCCGATCCACGACATCTTGGAGAGGTCGAATTTGGCGCCCGGATCGCCGGCCAGCTGACCGTAGATCAGGCCGGTGTTGAACGTACCGATCGTCAGCCCGTCCGGCTCCGAAGCATAGATGTAGTTGGTGCCGATCAGGTGTCCGGCGCCCGGCATGTTCTGCACGACGAAGGTCGAGCCTGGCAGGTGCTTCT
>DASYRS010000060.1:0-5914 GCA_036004205.1 Dongiaceae bacterium | reverse complement strand
CAGCCCCCCAGCCGATTCGCCATGAGCCTAGACCCGCCGCCGCATTGTTGTCACGGATATTGGACTTTGATTGCGATCTGTAGAATTCTTCCAGACTGTGTTTATGGCGGGAAATGGAACGATGAATCGCGTCACGCTTTTCGGCGCTTCCTACAGCGTCTATGTCCGCATCCCGCGCCTGGTGCTGGACGAGATCGGCGTTCCATACGATCTGGTCGAGATCGACATATTCGCGAAGGACGGCGTGCCGGCAGACTATGGCGAACGACATCCGTTCGGCCGCATCCCCGCCTTCGAGCATGATGGGTTCCGCCTGTTCGAGACCGATGCCATCGTCGGATACATTCTCGACCGGTTCGGCGATCATGGCCTGTTGCCCGGCGACGTGCAGGAACGCGCGCGCATGCGCCAGATCATGCGGATCATGGATAATTATGGTTACCAGGCGCTGGTCTGGGGAATCTATGTCGAAGAGATGGAACGCGACCGCGCCGGTCGCCTTCAACCGGACGAACTGGAGCGCGCCCGCAAATGCCTCAACGTGATCGAGGCGCTCGCCGCGCCGGTCTTCCTCGTCGGCGCGCATCTCACGCTTGCGGATCTGTGGGTGCTGCCGATGCTCAGCTATCTCAAGCTCGCGCCCAGCGGCCGCGCCATGTTGCGCGAGGTTCCGAAGCTCGGCGCATGGCTGGACCGGATGCAAGAGAGGTCGTCGGTCCAGGTGACCCGCTTCCGGGCCGAGACCGCCGGATAGTCTCGGCGCCGCGATCCATGATATCCTTTCAGGTGAAGACGCAGTCGCATTCAGGGGGTCTCCGCATGGCGACTTGGGCTTACGAATTCAAGCTTGCTCCGCGGGAGCCGGTCGAGCGCGGCGAACTCTCGGCCAATAGCGAGGACGAAGCGCGCCGCAAGCTGCGCGTCCTGCTGGCGGCGCCGCGTCTGCCGCCCGGCACCAAGCTGGTCAATCTCAGCGCGGAGAAGGCGGCAGCGGCCACGCAGCGGTCGGCCAAGCTGCGCATGCTGCTGCGCGTGGTCGCGGCGCATCATGCCTGGCTCAAGGGCGCGGCGGAAGGCGAGCACGCCAACCTCAGCCGGTCGAATTTCGCCGGCCTCAATCTGCACGATGCGAACCTCAGCAATGCCGAGATGAGAGAGGTCGATCTCTCCGGCAGCGATCTGCAACGGGCGAACCTGCGCCGCGCCAGCCTCACGGGCGCCAATCTGCAAGACGCCAATCTCGCCAAGGCCGATCTGCGCGAGGCGGATTTGAGCGACGCCGATCTGCGCAACGCGGACCTGCGCGGTGCCGATCTGTCCGGAGCCGACCAGTGGCGCGCCAACCTGATCGGCGCGTGCATCGCGCCCGATGCGTTGCACAAAGCCTTGCAATGCCGGAAGAAATAGCGGCCGGACCAGTGGAATGGTGCCTGGCAGGCAGCCGTGCTAGGCTTGATGGGGTAGATCGCGAGTTCGCCACTGAGGGCCAGGTGCGAATATGCGCGTGCGAAACGCAGTTTTCGATTGGCGCTTTACGGCGCGCCTGGTTGTTGTTCTGCCGGCCACGATTCTGAGCGCCTGCGCATCGGACTATGAGCCGCGCAACAACGCGCCGGTCTCCGCCGAGACGTACCAGTCCGACCTCGATTCCTGCCAATCTTCCGCAACCGCCGCGCGGGCCGCCGGCGGAGCGGAGGGCTTTCTGGTTGGCGCCCTGTGGGGCGCGGCCAACGGCGCCGCAGCCGGCGCGCATCATGGCGGAGCCGATATCGGGGCCATTGTGGGCGCCAGCGTCGGCGCGGTCGTCGGCTTTGTTCAGGGACTGACCTGGTCGCGCGGTTCGTCGGTCTCGTACTGCATGCACGCCAAGGGCTACCGGCGGGTTTGAGATCGGCGCTTTACGCCGCCACCAGTTCAAACAGGATGGCAGCACCGCCCGCCGCGCCGATTGCGCCCGTCGCCACCAGCATCGGCCGCCGGTAGTCGGCGCTGCCTACCACCACCGCCATGCCCGCTTTGACGGCGGTGTTTGCAAGCGTGGCGATGACGATCGCGATCGTGGCGACCGCGACCGCGCCGCCACGCGCATACTGGCTCATCGACAACGTGATGGCATCGACATCGGTCAAGCCCGCGAGCGCGGCGACCAGATACAGCCCTTCCTGCCGGCCAAGGTCGCCGACGATCTTGACCAGCAGCAGGATCACGGCGAACAGCAAGCCGAACTTCGTCGCCTGGGTCAGGCTGAAGGGCGTGCTGACGGCAATCTCGCTGGGCGCGTCCCGCTCTCCCCTCGATCGCCTCTGTCGCCAATGGAGAATGGCTGCGCCGGCGATGCTGGCGAGGCCCATGATCGCCATCGGCACCGCAAGATCCCGCAGCAAGGCGGGATAGACCGCGAACGAGATCACCAGCACGCGCGCGAACATCACCGTCCAGGCCAGCAAAGTCCCGATCGCCAGCATCCGCGCGGCATGGACACCGCTGTTCTCCCGGCTTTGGCGCGAGAAAGCGAGGGTCGCCGCGGTCGATGAAACGAGGCCGCCGGTGAGGCCGGTGATGACCGCGCCCCTGCCCGGCCCCAGCCACCGCGTCGCGACATAGCCCACCATGGAGAGCGCAGAAATCAACACCACCAGCAGCCAGAGCTCCCGTGGATTGAGCGCATCCCAGGGATCGACGGTCCGGTCGGGCAGCAGCGGCAGCACGATGAAGCTGGCGATCAGCAGCCGCAGCCCGGCGAAGATGTCGTCCCAGCCGATCCGGTCGATGAGGCCATGCAGCGGCTGCTTGTAGGCGAGCACAGCCGCGACGATGATGCCAAGGCAGACCGCCAGCGCCGGCTGGCCCAGCGTCGTCAACCCCGCCAGCACGGTCACGACGATCGCGGCCAGCTCGGTGATCAGCCCGATCGGGCCCTTGCGTTCATCGGCGTCGATCAGGAACCCGGCCACCACCGTCAGGCCCGCCACGATGACGACGATCAGCAAAGGCCAGATGGTGTCGAACCGCGCCGACAGGAAACCGCCGGCCGCCCCCAGCATGGCCAGCAGCACGAAGGTGCGGATGCCGCCGATGGTGACTTCGGTATCGCGCCTTTTCTCGCGCTCGATGCCGATCAGCGCCCCGATCAGGATGGCGATCGCGAAATTCTGGATAGCGGCGAGGTCGAGATCGATGGTCATGGGCACATCAAGCGGGTGGTGCGCCTTGAGGCGACAGCGGCGCGGTGCTTTGCGCACCACCGAACTCGACCGCCGCCGCGGCCAGCACCAGCATCGTTCCGATCGTCTCGCGCGCACCGAACGGCTGATCCGCCCACAATGCCGCCGATCCAACTCCGAAGCACACCTCGGCCATGAAGATCAGGGTCATCCGCGCCGGCGAGAGCGCGCGGCCGGCCCACAGCGATACCACCCAAACCGGCATCACAAAGCAAAGCCCGGTCACGACGATCCAGGGTGCAGCCGAGATGAGCACCTCCAGGCTGGGGGCCGGGGCCCGCTCCAGCAACGCGACCATCATGACTGCGCCGATGAGAGCGCCCAGCGCGAGCGCGCCGGACTGGACACCGAGGCTGGGGCCGGTACGGCGGAACACGAACAGCAATCCGACCGACCAGAGGATGCCGGAGAGCAGCGCGAGCACATCGCCAAGATTCATCGAAAACCTTAGATCGAGTCCGATCCCGAATATGGCGAGCAGGCCCGCGGCACCGAGGCCAAGCGCGCTCGCGCGGCGCAGCGTCAGCGGTTGGCGCAATACGAAGACCTCCAGCAACGTCCCCCACACGGGCGCCATGTAGAACAGCAGGATCGCATGAGCGACCTCGGTCGTGGTCAGGCTCGCGGTATAGAAGGCGTAGTCGACGCCGATCAGCGCCGCGATCCAAGCGAGGTCCGCGAGATCCCGCCGCCCCAACCCGCGCAGCCTCGGCAATGCCGGCAAGAGCGGCAGGCAGGCGACGACGACCACCGTCAAGGCAACCCAGAGGCCCGCCACTCCACTGCGCTCGATTACGAGCAACGGCACCCAGGTAATGCCGGAGAGGCCCGCTCCTACAAGCAGGGCGGTCGTGATCAGAACTGGATGGGGTTGGGACGACAAGCCTGATTCCCGATCTGCGGCGATACAAGGAGCGCAGGGCATCGTCGCGGGCGAGGCCCCAGCCGTCAATAGCACGCAGCCATCCAGTTATACCGAATGCTCGAGAAATCATGAATTGCCGTGCAGGACTTCATTGCCGCCTGGCCCGGGCCGCGCAACAATCGCGTTGTCTCTTGAAGGGTGCGGCATGGTTGAGCGGACGCAAGTGGCGATCATCGGGTCCGGCCCGGCCGGCCTGCTGCTCGGCCAGTTGCTGCACCAGGCCGGCATCGACACGGTCGTCCTCGAGCGCCACACAAGCGAGCATGTGCTGGGCCGCATCCGCGCCGGCGTCCTGGAGCAGGGCACCGTCGGCCTGATCGACGAGGCCGGCTGTGGCGCCCGCATGCATCGCGAGGGGCTGATTCATCACGGCATCGAACTCAGCATTCGCGGCCGGCGTCACCGCATCGATTTCAGGGACCTCACGGCCAAGAGCGTGATGGTCTATGGCCAGACCGAAGTCACGCGCGACCTGATGGAGGCGCGCGCCGCCGCCGGTGCGCCCACCATCTACGAAGCGCGCGACGTTATGCCGAGCGGCTATGACGGCGCGCGGCCGACCGTGCGATACGTGAAGGACGGCGAGACGCGGGAACTTGCCTGCGACTTCATCGCCGGCTGCGACGGATTTCACGGCGTATGCCGGCAGAGCGTGCCGGAAAGCGCGATCTCGATTTTCGAGCGGGTCTATCCGTTCGGCTGGCTCGGGCTCCTGGCCGACGTGCCGCCGGTCTCGCCGGAGCTGATCTATGTCAATCACGAGCGCGGCTTTGCGCTCTGCTCCATGCGCTCGCCGACCCGCAGCCGCTACTACATCCAGTGCGATGCTTCCGAGCATGTCGAGAATTGGCCCGACGACAAGTTCTGGGGCGAGCTGCGCCGGCGGCTGGATCGGGACGCGGCCGCGCAGCTCGTCACCGGCCCGTCGATCGAGAAAAGCATCGCGCCGCTGCGCAGTTTCGTGGCCGAGCCGATGCGCTTCGGCCGGCTATTGCTGGCGGGGGACGCGGCCCACATCGTGCCACCGACGGGAGCCAAGGGACTCAATCTGGCGGCCAGCGATGTTCACTATCTGTCGGAAGCCTTCATCGATCACTACCGCGGCGGATCGGACAAGGGTTTGGACGGCTATTCGGCCCGCGCCCTGGCGCGGGTGTGGAAGGCGGAGCGCTTCTCCTGGTGGATGACTTCGCTGCTGCATAGGTTCCCGGATACCGGCCCGTTCGGCCAGCGTATCCAGCTCGCGGAGCTGGATTACCTGGTCGGCTCGCGCGCGGCCGCGACCGCCCTCGCCGAGAACTATGTCGGCCTGCCCTACTGAGCCAGCAGCCGCGGCACGAACAGGACGATCGCCGGGAACAGCAGCAGCAGACTGACGCGGACGATCTCCGCCGCGAAGAAGGCCATGACGCCTTTGAAGGTCTGGCCCATCGGCACGCCTTCCGAGAGCGACGAAATGATGAAGACGTTGAGTCCGACCGGCGGCGTGATGAGTCCCAGCTCGACCACGATCAGCGCCAGGATGCCGAACCAGATGCGCAGCGATTCCATGTCGAGCCCGAACGCAGCCTGGTCCGCCGTCACATAGTCGCCGCCATTGAGCTGCACCAGCATCGGCCACAGGAACGGCACGATCACCAGGATCATCGACAGCGATTCCAGGAAGCAGCCGAGCAGGATCAGGATAGCCAGGATCGCGATCAGCAGCGTCCAGGGCGCGATGCCGCTGGAAGCGGCCCAATCGGCCAGCGCGACCGGCAGTCCC
>DASYRS010000059.1:0-7618 GCA_036004205.1 Dongiaceae bacterium | reverse complement strand
CATTGGCGGTCGAGCTGCCGGTTCCGGGAGCGGCGGCGGGCTGGCCGGACGCCGGCGCCGCGTCGCCACCATCGTCCTGGTCCTGCTGGTAGATCGCGAAGAAGAGCCCGAGCGCGACTACCAGAACCGCGGCACCGATCGTTCCGGTCAGAGCGACGCGCGTCACCTGATCCTCCTGTAACCAACCTGTTGCACAACAGTATCAGACCGGCTGGTGAGGCAGAAGAACGAAGTCATAGCCGGGAATACCTGCTTCGCGGTCAAATCAGCGAAAACCCTCGCTCTCCGAGCAATGGAGACCGGTCCCATCGGGCAGACTGTGGCCAGAATGCCACGAAATCCGCGTTACCATGGCCCAAAAGAGCTAGCCTCCAATACTTGCCCGAACGCCCGATTCCCGCCATAAGTGTTGTGACCAGAAAAGACAGAAAAGAAAGGCCAGGGAGACGGCTCCTTGGATTGGAAATGAGTCAGATTATGAAGTCCGTTTGCGTCTATTGCGGCGCCTCCAGCGGCGCCTCCGAAACCTTCCTCAAAATCGCCACCGACGTCGGCCGCGCTCTAGGGGAGCACCGCATTCGCTTGGTCTATGGCGGCGGCGGGATCGGCCTGATGGGGGCCGTGGCCGACGCGGCGCTGGCTGCGGGCGGCGAGGTCTTGGGCATCATCCCGGAACACCTGCAGCAGGCCGAGCTCGGCCATCGCGGCCTCACCGATCTCAAGGTCGTCGACAGCATGCATACCCGCAAGCGCATGATGTTCGACCTGTCGGAGGCCTTCATCGTGCTGCCGGGCGGCATGGGCACGCTCGACGAGACCTTCGAGATCATCACCTGGCGCCAGCTTGGCATGCACGACAAGCCGATCATCCTGGTCAATCACGGCGATTACTGGGACCCGTTCCTGGACCTCATCGATCATGTGATCGACAACGGCTTCGCAAGGCCCGCGGCGCGGCAATTGTTCTCCGTGGTCGGCAGCGTCGGCCGCCTGTTCGACCTGCTCGAGGCCGAGCCGCAGACCCGCGAACCGAGCTATCCGGAACGCATTTAGCGCGGTCTACCGCGCGATTTTGGCGCGCTGGAATTTCCGGCGCGCGATGCTATTCTGCGGCCCGATTTTGCGATGCAATATCGCCGTTTGCACTTTGCTGAGCGGCGATCCTCGGAGGAACCAGCGGAATGGCGAAGATCAAGGTCAAGAATCCGATCGTGGAGTTGGACGGCGATGAGATGACGCGCATCATCTGGCGCTTCATCAAGGACAAGCTGATCCTGCCCTATCTGGAGGTCGACCTGAAATATTACGACCTCGGCATCGAGATTCGTGACAAGACCGGCGATCAGATCACCATCGATGCCGCCAACGCCATCAAGCAGCATCGTGTCGGCGTCAAATGCGCCACCATCACGCCGGACGAAGCGCGCGTGAAGGACTTCAGCCTCAAACAGATGTGGAAGTCGCCCAACGGCACGATCCGCAACATCCTCGACGGCACCGTCGTCCGCCAGCCGATCATTTGCAGGAACGTGCCGCGCCTGGTGCCGGGCTGGACCCAGCCCATCGTCATCGGCCGCCACGCCTTCGGCGACCAATATCGCGCGACTGATTTCGTCGTCCCCGGCAAGGGCAAGCTGACCATGAAGTTCGAGCCCGCCGATGGCGGCAAGGCGATCGAGAAGGACGTGTTTACGTTCCCCGGCGGCGGCGTCGCCATGGGCATGTACAATCTCGACGATTCGATCCGTGGCTTCGCGCGCGCCTGCTTGAACTATGGCCTCGACCTGGGCTGGCCGGTCTATCTATCCACCAAGAACACGATCCTCAAGGTCTATGACGGCCGCTTCAAGGATATCTTCCAGGAAGTCTTCGACCAGGAATTTGCCGCCAAGTTCAAGGCGAAGAACATCGTCTACGAGCATCGCCTGATCGATGACATGGTGGCGAGCGCGCTGAAATGGTCCGGCGGCTTCGTCTGGGCCTGCAAGAACTACGACGGCGACGTGCAGTCCGACACCGTCGCGCAAGGTTTCGGTTCGCTCGGCCTCATGACCTCCGTTCTCATGGATCCGGATGGCAACGTGGTGGAGGCGGAAGCAGCGCACGGCACCGTCACGCGTCATTACCGCGAGCATCAGAAGGGCAAGCAGACCTCGACCAACCCGATCGCCTCGATCTACGCCTGGACCCGCGGCCTGTGGTATCGTGGCAAGTTCGATAACACGCCGGAGGTGCAGAAATTCGCCGAGGCGCTGGAAAAGATCTGCGTCGACACGGTCGAATCCGGTTTCATGACCAAGGATCTGGCCTTGCTGATCTCGCCCGACCAGAAATGGCTGTCGACGACCGAGTTCCTCGACAAGCTCGACGAGAACCTCAAGAAGACGATGGCCTAGCTTTCACCTGCGGAGATTTCCATGACGACTATGTCCCGTCGCGCCTTCGGCGCGCTTGTCACCTGCGCGCTGGCCGCGACCGGCGCCGCCGACGCCTTCGCGCAAGACCTCGAGAACACGCTCTATATGGACCTCAGTTATGGCCGCGTGGTGATCCAGCTTCGGCCCGACGTCGCGCCGAAGACGGTCGCCCGCATCAAGGAGCTGGCCCGCCAGGGGTTCTACGACGGCACGCCGTTCCACCGGGTCATCTCGAACTTCATGGCCCAGGGCGGCGATCCGACCGGCACCGGGACCGGCGGCTCGGGCCAGCGTTTGGAGGCCGAGTTCTCAGCCATGAAGCACGTCCGCGGCACGATCTCGATGGCCCGCTCGTCCGACGTGAACAGCGCCGACAGCCAGTTCTTCATCTGCTTCGCGCCGGCGCCGTATCTCGACGGTCAATACACCGCCTTCGGCCAGGTGATCGAGGGGATGGAATTCGTCGACCGCATCAAGAAGGGCGATCCCAACGATAACGGCCTGGTCAGCGCGCCGCAGGATCGCATCGTGAAGATGCAGGTCGCAGCCGATGCGCAGTAGCGCGTCAACTCAGTGGTTCGCGCAATAGCGCATCACTTCGGCACGCGCGATCGCGAGCCGCTGTAGTCGCGCGGGAAGTCGTAGTCCTCGATGCCGAAGATCTGCGTGATCGTCTGCTGGTCGTTGCTGAACGGAAAGATCGCGAACTCGCACTTGCCGACGCTGCCGCTCTTCAGGGTCCAGGTATAGAACCCGCATAACGGCGTCCTGCCGACCGTGGCATCCGTGTAGGTGTCGATTAATTGCTGCTCCTCCTGCCAGCCGATGGTGCCGAGGTAGAGTCCCGTGAATTCCTGGCTGTTGAATTCGACTACGCGCGTGCCGACCAGGCGATAGCGGAACCGCAACGGATCATGCTCGACATCGACGATCAGGATGTTGGGCAACAGGTCGCGCAGATCCGTCGGATCGAAATCCGAGCGCAGCGGGATCGCGTCGGGGGTGACGCGCATTGCCTTCCAATAATCGTGGAGGCGGCGAATGCGTGGCGAGTCGATCTGCGAAAAATCGAGTCTGAATATCTGATTTACCATCTGGTCGACGACGTCACCGCCGCCCGCCCTGAATTTGGGTCCCGCATGATCTGCAATGTGCGCTTGCTAGACACTCATCGGGTCGCACCGCCCCCGCTGGGTGTTGCGTCGAGGTGCGGGAAATCATAATCCTCCATGGCAAGAATCTGCGACACCACTCCGCCGTCCTCGCTCAAGGGCAGCCGCGCGAACTCGCATCGTCCCGTGGCGCCGGTGGTCAGTTCCCAGGCCAGCGACCCGAAGTACGGACGGCGGCTGTTCACCACCTCGGCATAGCTGTCGAACAGCTCCTGTTCTTCCGGCCAGCCGATCTCGCCGAGATAGCGCCCGGTGAATTCGAGGCCGTTGTATTCGACCACTCTCGTTCCAACGAGTCGATAACGGAAACGCAAGGGATCGCGCTCAACATCAACAATCATAATGTTCGGCAGCAGGTCCCTGATCTGGTCCGGCGCGATATCGCCGCGCCGCGGCGGGCTGCCGCCCCGGTGCCGCTGCTGGTTCTGCCAATACGAATACAGCCGGTGGATGCGCGGCGAGGTGATTTCGGCAATGTCCAGAGCGGCTGTCGCCTTCGGCATTCTCGACTCGGCAGTTTCAAACCGATCGCCGGATCAGAATTGCGCGCCCGCCAGATCTTTGCAATCGACGCCGGTGTCGGCGCCCACTACCGCTCGGCAACGCGCGGCAGGCCGATCGCCTTTTCCGGCGGCTGCAGCCGCATGATCCAGCCGAAGGCGTGGGGGAACACCGAGGGCGCCAGCAGAAAGGCGCCGCGATATTCGTCGGACTGCACGAACCACAGCCCGACCAGCCCGACCGCGGCACCCGAAAGCACGAACACGGTTCCGATCGCGCGCCACGGCCGGACCGCCCAGCGCGCCGGCAGGTGGACATCCGGATCCTGGCTATCGTTCGCGAAGATCGCGACCATCTCGTGCCGGCAGATCAGGAACGTGATCGCGCTGGAGACGATGAGCACCGCCATCAGGAACCAGAACATCTCGCGCCATATCTGGCCCGGATTTGCGAACGGCACGTGCGCGAGTTCGCTCCACATCATGAGCGGGAAATCGTAGAATCCGTGCCCCAGTAACGGCAGGATCAAAGCCAGCGCCCAGTTCAGCGCCGGCGTCTGGCCACGATAGGCGCGCGCGGCGAACAGCCCCATGACCCCGCCGAACACCATGTGCGCCGGGATCGAGAGCACGCCCCGCATCGTGCCAAGGCCGAGCCAGTCGGGACTGTGCAGAAGATAGAGCGAATTCTCCAGCCCCGCGAAGCCGAGGCCGATCAGCATGGCGGCGCAAAACAGATCGCCGCCGGAATCGCAATCCTTGTGCTCCTGCACCACGAAATAGAGCAACAGGAATTTCGCGAACTCCTCCGGTCCGGCCGCGCCGATGAAGGCCGAGGCCAGCGCGGATTCGACCCCCGGCGCGGCAAACCCGGTGGCCCAGCGGATGATCGGCCCCGCCGCCAGCACCAGCAGGCCGGATATGACGCCGAGGGCCAGCGTGCGCACGATCAGCCGCGGCCCCATCCGCTTGCGGTAATGGCTGACCAGGAACGCCGTCAGCACGGCCGCGGGAAAGAGCGCGAACCCGATGATGACGAGCTTGATAAGAACGTCCATAGACCGCGACCCCGAAACCCAAGGCAGACGAGACTATCAGATTCCTGGAAGCTTCGCGAAGCCGCCGCTACTTCCGCCACGTCTTGAGCCGCTTCACCGCCTCCGCCATGTCCTCGGTCGAGCCGGCGAAGGAGAAGCGCATCGTTGCATGGCCGCGCTGGCCGTCGAAATCGACGCCCGGCGTCGCGGCAACACCGGTCTCGCTGAGCATGCGCCGACAGAATTCGACGCTGTCGTTGGTGAGGCGCGCGACGTCGGCATAGATGTAGAACGCGCCGTCCGTCGCCACCAGCCTGTCGAAGCCGGCGCCCGGCAGATCGTTCAACAGCAGCGCGCGGTTGGCGGCATAGCGCCGGACATTGGCACGGCATTCTTCATGCGCATCGAACGCCGCGACGCCGGCATGCTGCGACAAGGTCGGCGGCGAGATGAAGAGGTTCTGCTGCAGCCGTTCGATCGGCTGCACCAGATCCATCGGCACCACCAGCCAGCCGAGCCGCCACCCGGTCATGGAGAAATACTTGGAGAAGGAATTGACCACGATCGCTTGCTCGTCGATTGCCGCCGCCGTGGTCGCGTCAACCCCATAGGTGATGCCGTGATAGATCTCGTCCGAGATGAAGCGGATGCCGTGCTGCCGGCAATATTGCGCCAGCGCGCGCATCTCCGTTTCCGGCACGATGGCGCCGACCGGGTTCGACGGGCTGGCGACGATGAGGCCGTCCAGATGCTCGCCCAGCTCGCGCTGTACCTGTTCCAGCGCGGCCACATTCGGCTGATACTTGGTATCGGCCTCCATCGGGACGATCACCGGTTCGATGCCGAGCGCGGTCAGGATGTTGCGATAGCAGGGATAGCCCGGGCTCGCCAGCGCGACCCGGTCGCCCGGCGCGAACGCGGTGAGGAAAGCCAGCAGGAACCCGCCGGACGAGCCGGTGGTGACGACGATGCGCTCCGCCGGCACGTCGGCGCCGTAGAATTCCCGGTAGTGCCGCGCGATGCGCGCCCGCAGCTCCGGTATCCCCAGCGCCAGCGTGTAGCCGATCAGCTCGTTGTCGAGCGCCGCCTTCGCCGCTTCCAGCACCTTGCGCGGCGCGGGCGTCGAGGGTTGGCCCACCTCCAGATGCACGACGTCGGCGCCGGTCGCGGCCCGTTCGGCGGCGGCGCGCATCACCTCCATCACGATGAACGGATCGATGCGGCCTCGTTGTGCGACCTTGAGGACCATCCCGCGCCTACTTGCCGCTCACGAGGGTCGCGAGCCCGTTGCCGCGATAATCGTTGCGCAGCTGGCAGGAATCGGGATCGGTCGGCGTGCCGCGCGGGCAGAAGATCGAGTTGACCCGCCCGAGCGCCTCGCGCTGTTCCGCTTGGTAGCCGGCCGCCGCCAACGCGCTGGACGGATTGTCATCGCCGCTCACGTCGAAATAGGCGACATCCGGATCGGCACCGTGATAGACGCGCGAGCGCACCATCGCCGCTTCCAGCGGCACGCGCTCTTCCGTCACCGCATAGAGCAGTTCCGCCTCGGCCAGCGCGCCGGCCAAGCCGCCGGACCCGGCGGAGACGTAGTAAAGCTCGCCATTATTGTCGTTCGCCATGATCATCGGCGCCAGGGCGGAGAAGCCGAACCCCCTATCAGAAGGCGCCGGCGCCAGGATGATGCCCGTGCCCTGGGCAATGCGTCCTGCGCCGAACAATGCGTTCATGGTGAAATTGCAGGCGATGCCCAGCCCATCCTTGTCCAGGGCAACGATGCTCGCCGCGAACGGATTTTCCGGCACTCGCTGCGGCGGGAACGGCAGGCTCGCGGCGGCGGTCGCGCGGCCGGACTGATGGCCCTGCATCACCTGCGCCACATGCTGGTCGGAGACGAGCGTGTCGGCAGGCTCCTTGGAATCTCCAAACCCATCCATCCACTGCGCGCGGTCGGCCGTCAGGCGCATGCTGGCATCGGCCAGGAAGGCGGCGCGGTTCTTGTCGTCGGCGGCATCGAGCGCCTTCAGCATCTGGGCGACGGCGACGCCGCCCGCCGCCGGCGGTTGCGGCAGAAAGATGCTCTGGTCGCCCCACTTGATCTCGAGCGGCTTGTAGAATTTCGCCTGGAACCCGCGCATATCCTCAATGGTCAGCGGCGCGCCGATCGCCTGGGCGCTCGCCACCAGTTGCTGACCGAGCACGCCGCTATAAAGTTCGTTCTGTCCCTTGGCCCGGATCTGGCCCAGCACGCCGGCCAATTCCGGCTGCCGCAGATTGTCGCCCTCGCCCAGCATGCTGCCGTCGGCGCGGGTGAACAGCGCGGCCATCTGCGGATCGGCCCGCAGCTTCTTCTCGGCCAGCGAGACATCGTGCACGAGCGCGCGGCTGGCGGCCTCGCCGGTCTGTGCGATCGATTCCGCCGGCGCCACCAATTGCGCCCATTGCAGCTTGCCGTAGCGCGCCGACAGCGCCGCCATCCCGCGCGTCGACCC
>DASYRS010000058.1:0-1705 GCA_036004205.1 Dongiaceae bacterium | reverse complement strand
CGCCAACCTCGCGCGGCCGGGATTCCCGCACGGCTGCATGCTGATCCTCGGCGACAGCAACGCCACGCCCGAGAATGACGGCATCCGCCGCTATCTCTGCCAGCGCCGCCGCGACATCCAGGCCGGGCTCGAGGCGCGCCTGAAGCGCGGCATCGCCGAGCGCGACGTTCCGGCCGGGACCGACATCAAGGCGATGGCCGCGTTCTACATGACGGTGCTGCAAGGCCTGTCCTTGCGCGCCCGCGACGGCGCCGCGCGCGAGGCGATGGCGGGAGTTGTCGAATCGGCGATGGCGGCGTGGGACAGTTTGCTCAAGGGAAGGCCGGCGAAGGCGACTCGTGGGAAGGCAGTCGGCATCAGAGCAAGATAACCTCTCGGCGACGGACCAAAATCCGCGAGGCTTGTGCGAACAAATCTGCGCGGCGTGCGCCCCAGAGTGACGCGCTTCATAGCGCGCTCCGCTTCGATATCGTATGCTCCGGCTACTACCCTAGAGCTTGGACTCGGGTGGCTCCTTTTTTCGAACACAGTCATTGCGGAGGACGCGCCATGCTGCCGTTGGACTCCTATCGCGACGTGCTCCTCGAGCACGCACGCGGCCACCATTTCGTGACCAGCGCATGGATCGTTGTGGCTGTGTTGGCGGTGCTGGCCGTGATATGTGCTTAGAGCAGTGGTCGCGACGTGACGGCAGCTACTCGCACGCCTCCAGCACCTCGTTGCTCACCGTGCCGTCGGCGACGAACGCCTTCACCGCGTCCAGCGCCTTGCCGCAGTTCCAGCGCGCATCGCCGGTGAACATCGCCTTGGCCTTGCCGTCGCGATCGACCAGCAGGCTGGTCGGCAAGGCGCTCACCTGCGCGATCTTGTCGATGGTGCGGTTGAGGTCGATGAGGACCGGCAGGTTGCCGGCGCCGTGCGCCGCCAGGAACGGCGCGATCTTCGAAGGGTCGCGCTCGTCGATCGCGATGGTGACGACCTGGAAATCCGCCCCGCCCAATTGCTCCTGCAGCTTGCCCAGCGAGGGCAGCTCCTGGATGCAGGGGGCGCACCAGGTCGCCCACAGATTGACCAGCAGCGCCTTGCCCCGATAGGGCGCCATGTCGGCCGGCTGGCCCTTGCCGTCGACGGGCGCCACGCTGGTGAAATCGGCCGCGGGCAGCGCGGCGAACCGGCCCTCCGGCGTGGCGGGCGCCGAAACCGCGCCGGTCGCCACCGGCTCCGGGCTTCTATGGCTATAGGTCACGATGGCCAGGGACCCGAAGACAATCGCCAGCGTCAGCCCGAAGACGAGCAGCGCACGGATCTTGGGCGTCATGGGCGCGCGTCCGGATTGTCCGGCCCGGCCGTCTTGACCCGGCCCGCCGCCTCCGTCACAAGTCGGGGGCAATCGGGGATGTGACTGCACGCGATGGACAAGAAACCCTCCAAACCGGCGAGCCTGAAGAATACGCAATCCGGCGCCAGCCAGATGTGGGGCGGCCGGTTTGCCGCCGGCCCGGCCGCGATCATGCAGCAGATTAACGCCTCCATCGACATCGACAAGCGGCTCTACAAGGAAGACATCGAAGGCTCCCTCGCCCACGCCGCGATGCTGGTCAAGCAGGGCATCCTGACGCAGGCCGACGGCGATGCCATCGCCGACGGATTGCGGCGCATCCGCCAGGAGATCGACCAGGGCAAGTTCGAGTTCCAGGTCGCGCTC
>DASYRS010000057.1:0-9278 GCA_036004205.1 Dongiaceae bacterium | reverse complement strand
GCCAGCTACGATCCGGACCCGTCGTGCTTTCTCGGCATCCGCATGCCGGTCGATCTCCATACCGGCGAACTGATTCCCGAACGCTGGCGCAACTGGCTGGCCTGGGACCCCGCTTTGCTGGCCGACACGCATGCCGACAATCTGCGGCGGCTGAAGGGCCTCTATATCGATTGCGGCGACCGTGACCAGTTCGCGCTGCATTACGGCGCGCGCCGCCTGCACCGCGCGCTGGAGCGGCTCGGCATCGCGCACACTTACGAGGAATTTCCCGACGACCACACCGCCGTCGACTACCGCATGGACAAGTCCCTGCCGTTCCTGGAAAAGGCGCTGCGCGGGACGGCTTAGTCGGAATATTTCGCGACGTAGTCGCGCAACTCCGCGAAATCGATCTGATGATCCTGGTTGCGGTCGATCGCGTCGAACGCCGCGATTTCGGCGGCGATGAATTCCTCGCCATCGACCACGTTGTCGTCGCCGGCCAGCAGCTTGAAGCCCTCCGGCGACAGGCGCATCTCGTTCTGGGTCAGGGTCATGCTGCCATCCTGGTCGATGGCGAGGAACACCGCGCCTTTTCCCGCCTGGAATTCCGGGCGCGAGATCTGGCCGTCGGCGTCCGCGTCCATCAGCGTGAAGAAACGCTGCAGCCGCGGTTGGTCGACCGCCAGCGCCGGTCCCGCCAGCGCCACCGAAAGCACGCCGAGGCCTAGAAATAGCCTGGCGATCCGCGCGCATGTCATGGCGCACTCCATGGATTGTTGCAGCCGATTGATATCACAGCTCGGCCAAGGGTGCGTATACGACCTAGTACTTAGCTTGACCGCGCCAGCCTGTCCCTGAGGCCGGGGATCAGCCCGGCATCGGCGTTGAGGTGCGGCGCCTCCGAATCCAGGATGGCGCGGAACAGATCGGCGCGCAGCTTGTCGGCGTCGATCGGCTGGGAGAGGCGCATGCCGATCGCAGAGATCAATACGTCGACGCAGCGGTCGGCGGCGTTGAGCCGGCCCCACAGGTAATCATGTTCGCGCCAGGCGCGATTGAAGAACGCGCCGAAGCTCATCAGGGCGGTTCCTTTCAGCACCACCTTGTCGGAGCCGAGGCCGCGCGCATCCGCCGGGCTGATGCGGTCCACCAGCACTTCGTTGATCTCGTCCATGTCGGTCCATTGCAGGATCGGGAAGGTGATGAGGTCGTAGAACGCGAACCCGACATAGGACATGGTGACCGCGCGCCGCGCCATCGGCGGCAGGAAATTGAGGCCCATGAGCGAGATGATCTCATCCAGGTCGCGATCGATCCCGATCAGACCCATCGAGCCCTCCAGCGGCTCGAAGAGATCGAGGGAAGGCGTCTCGAAAGACGCGGCCGCGCGCGCGATCTGGCCCGCCGCCGCCATGGCTTCCGGCCCGTGGCAAGCAATCTCCCAGCGCCGGGTGAGCCGGTCGATCAGCTCGTAGAGCGCGACCTTCAGTTCGTCGAGCGCACCGGATTCCAGGCGCAGGCCGGCCTCTTCCATGGTGCGATACAGCTCGTTCAGGCGGCGGATCACGAAGCGGATGCGCCGCACGCGGAAATCGACGTCGAACATCCTGAGGAACGGCACCAGGCGGCCGGTCCCGCCATCGTCGTTCGGCGCGACCATGCGGTCCAGCAGCAAGCTGACCTGCGCCGCCCCCACCTCCACACCGCCCGCTTCCGCGCCGCCCGCCGCGGCCAGCGCCGCGATCAGCGCCGACAGCCGGTCGATCAGGCGCCGCAGCTTCAGCGTCTGGTAGCTGAGATAGGCGAAGCCCGCGCCGGCATGGGTCTTTTCGTTGGCGGCCGTGCGATAGCGGCTGATCTCGGCGATGCTGGGCGGATTTTCCGGATCGGCATCGACGATCTCGTCCACCAGCTTCTCGACCTGGGGATCGGCGGCGGCCAGGATCTCCGCCATGCGGCGCGCGCGTTCGTTCCATTCCTGGATCGCCATCAAATCGTCCGCGATCGGCTCGTTGCGCGGGATCAGCGCCAGCGCGGTCAGGATGGTGCGGAAAAAGCCCGGCGTTCCCTGATCGCGCTGGTTTGCCTCGCGGTGCGGGTTGGGATCGACATAGATGATGCGGCGCACCACTTCGCGGCTGGCCGGCCGGTTGCCCAGCGCGTGGATCACCGGCGAGAATGGCTTGTTCATCACCACGCTGCCGTCAATGAAGTAGCCGCCGGCATTGGCCGTCGCGCGCGGATCGCCGACCATCAGCTTGTCCGCGATGAAACTCTGGCGCGATGGCCAGGCACGGTTGCGCCCCGCCAGGATGCGGTCCATCTCCGCGATGGTCGCGGGCGGGAACGCGCCGGGGAAGGACGCGGTCGCCCGCGCGGAGAACACCAGAGAGGGTGCATCGCCCGGTCCAAACTCGCTGACGATCTCGCCCGACAAGGCCCGCCGGCAGGTGAAGGCGACGATCCGGCGATGCTCCGTCTCGTCGACCGATGGCGGATCGTGCAGCAGGATGCGGTGACTATGGCCGCGATAATCGGTCAAGGTCACGAACAGATCGAGGCGGTGGCCGGGCGGCAGCAGGGTGCCGTTCTTTTCCGCCTTCTCCTCCATCGCATCGCAGGCATCGAGCATCCAGCCGGCGAACCGTTCGCCCGAAAAAGGCGGCGTGAACCACTGCGCCTGGATGAACTGGCGCAGCTTGGCCCTGGTTTCGGGATCGGCCACCTGCCGGCCGAAGCGGCGGATCAGGAACTGGTCGAACAAGGGGGCGAGCGCCGCCTTGGTCACACGGCCGACCAGGCTGCCCGGCGCCGACAGGCTGGTGACGTCGGCATTCTTCAGCCACAGATCGCGATGCGGCTCCAGCGGCAGGTCATGCGCCAGGGCCTTGCCCAGCATCACGCCATTGATGCCGCCGGCCGAGGCGCCGGAAATCAGGTCGACCACGACCCTGAGGTCGAGGTTCGGCGACAATTTGCGGAACAGCTCGTAGTAGACCGCGGTGGAATCGCCGGCGGGCGGGGCCGAGCGGGGGCCGGCATGGAACAGCTTGGAGGCGCGCACCAGATTGAGGATCTCGCGCGTCACGCCATGGATATAAACCGCCAGCGAAACGCCGCCATAGAGCACGACCGCCAGGCGCACTTCGATCTGCTTCATGGAACGGGGTTCCCGAGTCGCGATTCCGGCCATGTTACAAGGCCGGACGGACCTTGCCACGCCCCTCAGGGCATGGCCTGATCCTATGGAAGGGGCCGGCATCGGCCGTCATGAGCATAGAATCTTGGGAGGCGAGTGACGTGAACTATTTCGACAATCCGGACTACGGTGTCGCCGTGGTCGGCGCGGGCCGCGGCATCGGAAAGGCGGCCGCCCTCTATCTGGCCGGGCATGGCGTGCGGGTGGCGTGCCTGGACCGCGATGGCGACAACGCGCAAGCAACAGCGGCGGAGATCGCCGAGAGCGGCGGCCGCGCCGTCGCCCATGGCATGGAGGTGGCGGAGGAGGCCACCATCCCGCCGGCGATCGAGGCGGTCGCGCGGGCGTTCGGCCGGATCGATGCGTTGGTGAATTGCGCCGGCATCACCGGGCGTACCAACGTCCCGGGCCACGAGGTCGACCTGGCGGATTTCGACCTGGTCTACCGGGTCAATCTGCGCGGGGCGTTCCTGCTCTCCAAGGCCGTGCTGCCGCACATGCTGGCGCGCAGGTATGGCCGCGTGCTGCATGTGGCCTCGATCGCCGGCAAGGAAGGCAATGCCGGCATGACCGCCTATTCCGCGACCAAGGCAGGGTTGATCGGCATGGTGAAGAGCCTGGCCAAGGACTATGTCGAGCACGGCATCACCATCAATGCCCTCGCCCCCGCCGTGATCCGAACGCCGATGGTGGAAGCGCTGCCACAGGCGACCATCGATTACATGACGGCGAAAATCCCCATGCGGCGCTGCGGCGAACTGGAAGAAGCGGCGCAGATGATCGCGTGGATCGTTTCACCGGCCTGCAGCTTCACCAGCGGCTTCACCTTCGATTTGAGCGGCGGGCGCGCGACATATTAGCCGGCGGGCCGCAAGGGCCCCTTGCGCGCGCCGACAGGAAGACTCATTTGATCCGGAGTGCGCGCGCGTCCATCTTGAGCGTGACGCTCATCACACGGATTTCGAAAAATGACTATGCCTGACATCTCCGTGCAATGCTCCTGGCCTAAGGTGTGTTAGCCGGCGTGGCTTGCCGCGCTGGCGCGTCACAGATGGCTTGAATTTGTCGGAATTTCGATTTTGTAGAATGCATATGCCAAGGAGAGAGACCATGGCCGCCACCCCGACCCAGCAACCCGCCTTCGAATTGAGCGCCGTTGAATTGAACCGGGGCGCGACCAGGGTCGGCGTGCTGGTGCCAGAGAATGAGCGGGCGCTGCGCTTTGTCGTGATCGACGAACGCTATCGACTGCTGGACGGCAGCCGGTTCCCGAGCGTGCGCCAGGCCGAGCTGACGGTGCAGCGCATGGCTAATTTCGTCGACCATCCCCCCGCCGCGCACGCGGCCTAGGACGCTGCCGCGCACGCGGCCTAGGGGCGAGCACGAGAAGAAATCGTTTCGCTTTTCACTGGCCGGGTACTTTGGCCGGCCCCATATCGGTGTCGAGAGCGCCATCGATAAGGGGCAACCCATGTCCGCATTGAAAAACCATATGATCGTCCTGGCTTCGCGGCCGGTGGGCGAGCCGAAGCCTGACAATTTCCGCTTGGTCGAAAGGGACATCGAACGGCCCGGCCCGGGCCGGATTCTGCTGAAGACCCTGTGGCTGTCGCTGGATCCCTATATGCGCGGCCGCATGAGCGCGGCGAAATCCTATGCCGATCCGCTCGAGATCGGTCAGACCATGACCGGCGGCACGGTCAGCACCGTCATCGAATCCAGCAACAAGGCCTTTCCCGTCGGCGACATCGTGGAGGGCCGCGCCGGCTGGCAGGAATATGCCCTCTCCGACGGCGGCGGGCTGCGCAAGGTCGATCCCAAGCTGGCGCCGATCTCGACCGCGCTCGGCATCCTCGGCATGCCGGGGATGACGGCCTATACCGGCCTGCTCAATATCGGCCAGCCCAAGCCGGGCGAGACGCTGGTCGTCGCCGCGGCCAGCGGCGCGGTCGGGGCGGTGGTCGGGCAGATCGCCAAGCTGAAAGGCTGCCGCGTGGTCGGAATCGCCGGCGGCCCCGACAAGGTCCGTTACGTGACCGAGGAGCTGGGCTTCGACATTGGATTGGACCACCGCGCCGCGGATTTCCCCGATCGGTTGCGCGCCGCCGTTCCGAACGGCATCGACATCTATTTCGAGAACGTGAGCGGCCACGTGTGGGATGCGGTGTTCCCGCTGCTCAACAAGTTCGCGCGCATTCCGGTCTGCGGCCTGATCGCGCATTACAACGACGCCGGGCCGCGGGAGGGTATCGACCGGCTGCCCGCCCTGATGAGCTCCATCCTCAGCAACCGCCTGACGCTGCGCGGCTTTATCGTCCACGACTTCGCGACCCAGGCGGAAGATTTCCTGCACGACGTCGGCGGCTGGCTCAAGGACGGCAAGCTCAAATATCGCGAGGACGTAGTGCACGGCCTCGACAAAGCGCCGGAGGCCCTGATCGGCCTGCTCAAGGGGCGCAATTTCGGCAAGCTGCTGGTGAAAGTGGCCGACGCGTAGCGCCCTATTGGCGATATTCGTCGCGCTGCAGGACGCCGACGCCGAACCAGCCCCAATAGACGCGATGGCGCTGGATGAGGCCGTCTTCGTTCAGCTCCATCGCCTCGACGAAATCCATCTGGTCGCCGTCGGGCGTCTCGCGCGGATATTCCCAGATCAGCCGCTTGCCGTCGGTGAGATAGCCGGTGCGGTGGAACCGCCGCACCGGCGGCTTGCGCGCCGCCAGGATATCGAGCAGCGAGCGCAGCTCCGCATGGCCGCGCAGCACGCCGCGCGCGGTCTCGAGCAGATGGGAAATGACGGGGCTTTCCAGCACCGCATCGGGCGCATAGAGCGCCAGCAATGCCTCCATGTCGTTGCGCGACAAGGCGTCGTCCCAGGCGAAATACACCCGCTCCACCGGCGTGCTCTTGCTTTCAGTCTCCGTCGAAATATTCGAGACGCGATTCATGATCAGCTCCATGCTCGGGCGGTCCATAAGACGCAAACCGATCGTAGCGCCGGGCGTTCCCGGAGCGCGAGCACGAACGATTTGGCATGGAACGAAGCGTGCTTGCAGATCAGGCGCGCCACAGCTGGCCGCGACTTTTCACTTTTTCCAGAGCGCGCAAGGTCGCGTCGTCGTTGGGCGCGACATCGTGTCCGTGGGGCTGCGGCGGCGCGGCGCGCCAGCCGAGAGCAGCCAGCACGGGCGCGGCTTCGTAATAGGTCGCCAGCGCCTCGGCCAGCAGCGCCTTGAACGCGTCCGGCGCGCTCTGTTCCACGGCGCGCAGCCGCGCGACGCGGTCGGTCGCCGAGGCCATCAGGAACCCGTCGCTGTCGGCCAGCGCCGCCACCACCGGCTCGGCCAGGCGCTCCAGCTTCTTCAGATCGAGCGCGGCTTCGGATGCGTTGGGGAGAGGCGGCTCGCCCTCATCGCCCGGCAGCAAGGTATCGAGCACGGCCAGGAGCATCACCCGCGTCATGCCGCCACACCCACCAGGGCATCGGCGTGCTTCAACGCGAGCGCGCCGATGGTGGAGCCGGGATTGCAGGCACCGGCGGTCGGAAACAGGCTGCCGTCGGCGACGATGATGTTCGGCACCGCATGACAGCTCCCGTTGGCATCGGTCACCGAGCTCGCGGGATCGCTGCCCATGCGCGCCGTCCCTAGCAGATGCCAGCCGGTATAGGGTGCCAACGGCACGCGAACGACGCGATGAGCGCCCGCCGCGCGCAGCACCTCTTCCGCGCGCGCCAATCCGAAATCGAGCGCCCGGCGCGAATGGTCGGACAAGGTGTAGTCGACCCGCACGCCCGGCAGTCCGTCCGCTTCCATCGCCTTGGTCAGCGTAACGCGATTGTGCAATTCCGGCAGGTCTTCCACCGTCACCAGGACCGCGATGGAATGACGGAACTCCTCACGCAGCAGGCGCTGCGCTTCCGTGCCCCATGTCGGCTCCAGCCGGCTCGCCTGGGTCAGCAGCGGGTTTTCACGCGTCACCTGCAGATGAACGCCACGCTTGAAACCGCGCGCTTCGTCCGTCTCGTAGAACTCGTGGGAGTAGATCGCGCAGCCGACCGGCCCCACCGGCCCGTCCAGCTCTTCGGTGAACATGCCGCGCACATAGGCCGCCGGATGGAACATGAGATTGCGGCCAAGGGCCGGGGATGAAATGCCCGATGCCAGCAGCAGCCGCGCCGTCCCGATGCCATTGCCCGCCACCACGACGGTCGATGCGGGTTGCCAGCAGTCACGGCCCGTGCCGTCGCGATAGCGGATGCCGGTCGCCATCCCGCCTTCCACCACGATCTCCTGCACCACGCAGTTGGTGCGCAGGCCGACGCCGCTCGCGATCGCGCGCGGCCAATAGGTGAGATCGGTCGAGGATTTCGCCCCATTGGCGCAGCCCTGCTGGCAGGGTCCGCAATGATTGCAGGCCTCGCGCGCGGCTTCGGCCACGGTATTGATCGCCGCATCGACCGGCCACCAATGCCAGCCGAGCTGATCGAAGCCGCGTGCCGCGGCGGCGCCCAGGCGGCCCAGCGGCAAAGGCGGCATGCGGCGCGATTTCTTCGGCGGATAGGCGGGGTCGCCCGGCAATCCCGCCACGCCGAAGGCCTCGTCGTTCAGATCGTAATAGGGTTCGAGATCGGAATAGGAGAACGGCCAGTCATCGCCGACGCCGTCCAGCGTGCGGGTCCTGAAGTCCGACGGATGCAGGCGCGGGAAATGCGCGGCCCAATTGACGGTCGAGCCGCCGACGCCGCTCCACATCAGCGGCTTGAACGCCGAGCCGGAATCGTCGATCGGGTAATCGGCGGATTGGCCGTTGCCGCCGGCCTTCAGCCGCAGGTTGGGCGAAGAGGCCCAAGTGCCGAGAGTGAGGCGTTGCCACTCCGGCTTCTGCGCCGGCAGGTTCGTGCGGTCGAGCCAGTCGCCGCGCTCGAAGGCGAGAATGCGCAGCCGCGGCGCGCGGCCGGCAAGGCGCCGCGCGAACGCCGCGCCGCCCAGGCCCGCCCCGACGATGACCACGTCCACCGGGCCGAATTTGATCTGTTCGCCAGCCGCCATGAAATGCTATCGCGCGTGCGTGACCACTATGCCAGTGGATCATGCGACAAACGCGTGCATTCGGCAAATGGAAGCTTGATGGCCGGTTGGGTTAGGCCGATCGGAGGCCGAATGTCCGCCCTCTTCCCGCCCGGCTGATGCGGACCAAGGCCGGATGCAGCAGCGGCTCCTTCGCCTCGAACAGGTAGCCTTTCGCGAGCCGCGCATAGCCATCGATGAGGTGATAGCGGCTGTGCGCCAGCACTTCGGTGCGGGCGGCGCGATAGCGCCTCGTCCGGCGATGCCAGGCCAGTATCGGTTCCGCGTGATGCAAAGCGTGCAGATTGTTGTAGAGGAAGAGGAAGCTCAGCACCGGGCCGGCCTCGATGGTGGCGGTGCGCGCCGGCACGTCGGGCGCCGCGCGATGCTCGGCATAGCCGCGCATCTGGATCAGCGCGGTTCCCGGCCAGACGAACAGCAGCAGATAGGCGCCGAGCGGGATGTCGCACACGCCGACGATCCACCAGATCAGGCCGGCCAGCACGATGCCATGCAGCGCCCAGTGCACGAGCACGGCAGGGTCGCAGCCGCGCAGCGCGCGCGCAAGCTGCTGCAGCGACCCGGCGGCGGCATAGAACGGCCCCACCACCATCCGGCCCAGGAGGCCCATCATCACTTCGCGCAGCGCCCGGTGGATCGGCGACATGGCGAGCCACGCTTCCGGGGTCAAATAGTTCGATTCCGGATCGAGCGTCGGGTCGGTCAGGTTCTCATCGACATGATGCTTCAGATGGATCCGGCGATAGAGCCCGTAGGGCAGCCACAGCCACAGCGCCGGCGCCGCGATCAGATAATTGAGCCAGCCCCAGCGCGTCGGATAGCCATGCACGGCTTCGTGCTGAAGCCCGGACTGCAGGCACACGATCGCCGCGCCCAAGGGCAGCACCAGCCACCAGGGCAGGTCGCGATAGAACCAGGTCACGGCCGCGAAGGCACCGTAGATGCCGATCGCCAGCAACACGGTCGGCCAGTCCAGCTCGACGCGCGCGACGGCGTGCGACCGGTCC
>DASYRS010000056.1:0-15438 GCA_036004205.1 Dongiaceae bacterium | reverse complement strand
GTTGATACCGGTCTTGCCGCCGACCGAGGAATCGACCTGGGCCAGCAAGGTGGTCGGGATCTGGATGAAGTCGATCCCGCGCAGCAGGATCGCGGCGGCAAAGCCGGTCAGATCGCCGATCACGCCGCCGCCGAGCGCGATCAGCGTGGTCGAGCGCTCGATCTTCAGATCGAGCAGCCGGTCGCACAGCGATTCCAGTTCGTGGAAGCTCTTGGTGCCTTCGCCGGCCGGCAGCACGATGGCCTCGTTGGCGATGCCCGCCCCGCGCAGCGATTGCTGCAATCCGTCCAAGTGCCAGCGCGCCACATGAACATCGGTCACGATCACGACGCGCTTTTGCTTCAGCACCGGCTGGATCAATTCGCCCGCGCGCGCCACCAGCCCGCCGCCGATCTTGATGTCATAGCTGCGCGTCCCCAGATCGACGCGTACCACGTCGACCGCCGAACGATCGATGATGGTCATGGCTGGCTCGTGCCGCTGAGTTCCGCCTCGATTGCACGCAAGACGCGCTGCACCGTCACGTCAGGCGGGCCGTCAGCGCTCTCGACCGTCAAATCGGCTTCGCCGTAGACCGGGTAGCGTTCCGCGATCAGCTCTTCGAGCTTGGCGCGCGGATCGACATTTTGCAGCAGCGGCCGGTCGTTGCGCCGCCCGATCCGCTTCAGCAGCTGGTCGAGCTCCGCCTTCAGCCAGACGGACAGCGCCTTGTCCTTGACCAGCGCGCGGGTCGATGGGTCCATGAAGGCGCCGCCGCCGGTCGCCAGCACATGCATGGGATTGCCGAGCAGGCGCTGGATCACGCGCCGCTCGCCGTCGCGGAATACCTTCTCACCATGGATCGCGAAGATGTCGGAGATGGAGCAGCCGCCGGCTGCCGCCTCGATCTCGCGGTCGGCATCGACGAAGGGCAGGCCAAGACAGGCGGCCAGCCGCTTGCCGACGCAGCTCTTGCCGGCGCCCATCAAGCCCACCAGGACAATCGTCTTGTTCAGGCGCTGAGCCAGGGCCTGGGCCGGAGCCTGCGAACCCCCGGCGCGCGCGGATGCCCGAGTGTCCTGGCGGGTGTCCTGGCGGGTGTCCGGGCGGGCGCGGTGTGACGCCGCCTCATCGTCGCTCGGCTGGGCTGAACCACCGGGATTCACCACCGCCTCGCAGGGTTGTGACGTGTTTTGGCCATATTTGAACACTAGCATGAATCGAAAGCCCTGTGGCAAGTTAGAGCCCGTCCGCGGCCGCCTCGAATCGGGCGTATCATGCGGATATCATGAGACAAATGATCGATCTCCATAGGGTGTAGTAGTAAGCATGGCTAAGCTGGTGATGGTTCTGGTGGTGCTGCTTCTGGTTGGAGCCGGAGGCATGGCCGTGTTCCTGGCGTTCTGGGAGCCACCGATGCCGCCCGGCACATTGGAGATACCGATCCCGAATGACCGCCTCTCTCTGCAATAACATCGTGCGTACCGGTATCGGCGCCGCGATGCTCGGCGCGCTGCTGCTGAGCGTTTCGCCAGTGCCGTCGCTCGCCTTGTCGGACCCGACGCCGATCGGCCTGCCGCCGCTGCAACCCGGCGATCAGCCTACGCAACCCGCCGATCAACCTGCCAGTCCGCCGCCTGCGCCAAGCCAGGACGCTGGCCAGGGCACTGTCCAGGGCGGTATCGGCAGCGCGCCGTTGCCGCCGTTGCCCGCACCGCCACCGGAGGCGCAACCGGCGGCACAACCGCCGGTCCAGCCAGCGGAGCCGACCGAGCCGAGCATGCAGCCGGTCGCAACCGGCGGCATGGCGCAACCAACGCCGGCGCCCGATGCCGGCGCACCGGGGCTGCTGGACGACAGCAATGCCGGGCTTGGCGCCAACATCTGGCAAGGCTCGAGCGGTGCGCAACTGATCTCGCTGATGCCGAAGCTGCCGGCGCCGCAGACCCAGCCTTCCTTGCGCGATCTCCAGCTCCGCCTGCTGCTGACCAAGGCGCCGGGGCCGAATGCCGGGGCCGGCATCGATACCTTGGTGCCGCTGCGCGCCGAGCGGCTGCACGCGATGGGCTTCAGTGCCGAGGCGATGCTGCTGACCAAGGGCGCCGCCAACGCCGCGCCGGTCGATGCCAAGAGCGCGTTCGAGAAGGCGCTCTCCGCGCAGGATACCGACACCGCCTGCGCCAAGGTCGACGAAGTGCTGGCCAGCCAGCAGATCATGGATCTCTATTGGCGCAAGGCGTTGCTGTTCTGCCAGATCCAGCGCGGGCAAAAGGACCAGGCGAGCATCGGCCTCGACCTTATCCGCGAGACGCCGGATAAGGATGCGAATACCAAGGATTTCATCGCGCTCTCTTCTCTCCTGCTGGGCGAAACCAAGAAGAAGGTGAAGCTCGCCGGCGATCCCGATCCGCTGCTGGCGACGATGATGCTGAAAGCGGGCATGAACCCGAAGAACGTGCAGAGCGCGCAGCCGCCGAAGCCGTCCGGCCTGGCCGGCGCCGCCGCGGCCGCACGCGATCCGTCGCTGCCTCTCAACACGCGGATCGAAGCGGCCGAACAGGCCTTCGCCGGTGGTCTGGTCAGCGTCGATGAACTGACCCAGCTCTATCGCCAGGTGAAGTTCACCGGCGATCCGATGAACATGCCGGATTCGCCGATGATGCGCGCGCAGCTCTACCAGGCCGCGGACCAGGCGTTCGATCCGGCGCGCCGGGCCCAGTTCGTGCAGCGTGCCTTGCAGACCGCGCGGGCGCGCGGCACCTACTTCGTCCAGGGCGCGGTCTATCGACCGATCGCAGACAAGGTCACGCCCTCGCCCAACCTTGCCTGGTTCGCGCCGGAAGCCGCGCGCCTGATGTTCTGGTCCGGCAATGTCGAGCGCGGCGGCTTCTGGCTCAATCTGGCCCAAGGCGCCGCTGGCGGGCAGCCCGAGATCGCGCGCGCCCTGCCGGGATTGCAGATCCTGGCGCAGATGTCGGGTCTTACCGGCAACTACGACGCCGATCCGGTGATGACCTGGCAGCAGACCGGCGGCAATCCCGGCATTGCCGAGCGGCTTCGCAGTATCGAGGCCGGGCTCGGCCTGCCCGGCGGCATCGCGCCCGTTGCCGGTGCCCAAGCGGCCGCGATCAGCGAAGCGGCGCAGGCCGGGCGGCGCGGCGAAACCGTGCTGCTGGCCCTGGTCGCGCTCGGCGGCCGTGGCCTCGCCGGCGCGGACAGCGCGACCTTGGCGCAGTCGCTCGGCGGCCTCAGCTCGGTCGGCTTGCAAGACGAAGCCCGGCACATCGGCCTCGAGGCGGCGATCCTGGCGGGATTGTAAGTTGGGCCGGCAGCGCGCTCTGCCGCTGGACGAGACGAGGCCGGCGACCCGCCACTGGGAAATATTCCACGAAATGCTGACGGCGGAGCGCAATGCCTCCGCCAACACGCGCGACGCCTATCGCCAGGATCTGAGGCACGCGGAAAAAACCCTCGCCGACCAGGGCGACCTTGCCGACGCGTCGGTCGAGACGCTGCGCTTCTATCTGGAAACGCTGAGCCGGCAGAAACTGAAGCCGGCGACCGCGGCCCGGCGCCTCAGCGCGCTCCGGCAATATTTCAAGTTCCTGGTGACCGAAGGCTTGCGCGCCGACGATCCGACCGCCGCGCTCGACGCGCCCAAGCGCGGCCGACCATTGCCCAAGGTGCTGAGCGAAACCGAAGTCGCCACCATGATCGACGTGGTCGGGCGCGAGGATCGGGCATCGGCGTTGCGCCTCAGCGCACTCGTCGAGCTCATCTATGCCAGCGGCCTCCGGGTGTCGGAGCTGGTCGGCCTGCCGCTCGCCGCCGCCAAGCGCGACCAGCCGTTCCTGGTGGTGCGCGGCAAAGGGTCGAAGGAACGCCTGGTGCCGCTGGGCGATGCCGCGAAACAGGCGCTCGCCGCTTATCTCGCCGTGCGGGGCAAGTTCCTGCCGCGCTCGATCAAGGCTTCGCCCTGGCTGTTCCCGTCGAGCGGCGGCAGCGGCCATCTGACGCGCCAGCGCCTCGGCCAGTTGTTGAAGGACGCGGCCGTCAAGGCCGGGATCGATCCGGCGCGGGTCTCTCCGCATGTGCTGCGCCATGCCTTCGCGACGCACCTGCTGGATCGCGGCGCCGATCTGCGCGCCCTGCAAAAGATGCTGGGCCATGCCGACATCGCCACCACACAGATCTATACCCATGTCGCGACCGGGCGGCTTGCGGCTCTGGTGGCCGAAGCGCATCCTTTGGCAAAGGCGTCGCGATCCCGCAAGCAGTGACCGGGCCGGAATGGCACCTCAAATGGTGCCCGGGATTGACAGGCCGCCCCCGGGCCGCCAATAAACCAGCGGATTATCGTTAAGAAGCGGCGCGTTAACCAATTCGGGGACCCCCATGAGCTTTAAGATCGTCGAGCAGGCGCCGGCCCGGTTGAATCGCAGCGAGCTGGCCGTCCCCGGCTCTCAGCCAAACCTCTTCGAAAAGGCCGCCAAGTCCGCGGCCGACATGATCTTCCTCGATCTCGAGGACGCGGTCGCGCCGGACGACAAGCCGCAGGCGCGCAAGAACGTCATCCAGGCGCTGCGCGATATCGACTGGGGCAACAAAGTCATGTCGGTGCGCATCAACGGCCTCGACACCCATTTCATGTATCGTGACGTGGTGGAGGTGATGGAGCAGGCGGGCGAGCGCCTCGACCTCATCATGATCCCGAAGGTCGGCACCGCCGCCGACGTCTATGCCGTCGACATGCTGGTGACCCAGTGCGAGGCCGCGGTGAAGCGCAAGAAGCGCATCGGCTTCGAGATGATCATCGAGACCGCGCTCGGCATGCAGAACGTGCACGAGATCGCGGCCGCCTCGAAGCGCAACGAGAGCCTGCATTTCGGCGTCGCGGACTACGCCGCCTCGACCAAGGCGCGCACCACCAACATCGGCGGCGCCAATCCCAGCTACGCCATCCTGACCGACAAGGACGAGACTGGCCATCGCGACACCCACTGGGGCGACATGTGGCACTATGCCATCGCGCGCATGGTGGTGGCGGCGCGCGCCAACGGCCTCAGGCCGATCGACGGTCCGTTCGGCGATTTCTCCGATCCGGACGGCTATCGCGCCGGTGGCGACCGCGCCGGTGTCCTCGGCTGCGAAGGCAAGTGGGCGATCCATCCCAGCCAGGTCGCGCTTGCGAACGAGATCTTCTCGCCCAGCGACGCCGAGGTCACCAAGGCGCGCCGCATCCTCGAAGCAATGGCGCAGGCACAGAAGGAGGGCCGCGGCGCGGTCGCGCTCGATGGCCGCCTCATCGATCTCGCTTCGATCCGCCAGGCCGAGGTCCTGGTCGCCAAGGCCCAGCAGATCTCCGGCGCGCACTGAGATCGGCGGCCTGGGCGCATTTCATGCCGACCTTTCTCGATTTCGAAAAACCGATCGCTGAGCTGGAAGGCAAGATCGCCGAGCTGCGCCATCTGTCGAACGCCGACGACATCAACATCGCCGAGGAAATCTCGCGCCTGCAGGCGAAGTCGGACAAGCTGCTGAAGCAGACCTATGCCAAGCTCTCCGCCTGGCAGAAGACCCAGGTGGCGCGCCATCCGGAGCGGCCGCACTTCTACGATTATGTCGGCGCGCTGATCGACGATTTCGTGCCGCTGGCCGGCGACCGCTCCTTCGCCGACGACAAGGCGATCCAGGGCGGGCTCGGCCGCTTGCGCGGCATTCCCATCGTCATCATGGGGCACGAGAAGGGAGCCGATACTTCGACTCGCGTGAAGCATAATTTCGGCATGGCGAAACCGGAAGGCTACCGCAAGGCCGTGCGCCTGATGGAGTTGGCCGATCGGTTCGCATTGCCGGTTGTGACGTTGGTCGACACGCCCGGCGCCTATCCCGGCGTCGAGGCGGAGGCGCGCGGCCAGGCCGAAGCCATCGCTCGCTCGATCGAAGCCTGCCTGAAGGTCAAGGCGCCGTTCGTCTCCGCCATCATCGGAGAAGGCGGCAGCGGCGGCGCCATCGCGCTCGCCGCCGCCAACCATATCATCATGCTGGAACACTCGGTCTATTCGGTGATCTCACCCGAAGGCTGCGCCTCGATCCTGTGGCGCAGCGCGACCAACGCCCAGGAGGCGGCCGAGGCTCTGAAGCTGACCGCCACCGATCTCAAGGGTCTCGGCGTCATTGACGAAATTGTGACGGAGCCGCTCGGCGGCTCGCATCGCGCCAAGGAGCAGGCGATTGCCGCTCTAGGCGACGCGGTGGAGCGTGCGCTACAATCTATGCTGAACCAGGACGGCACGACGCTGCGCGAACAGCGGCGCGATAAGTTCCTGGAGATGGGGCGGCGCGGGCTGACCGCATAAGGCCTGCCCGTCCATCGCAACAGCGAGGCAGAGGACGACATGGGGAGCGGGAATTTCACAAGCGGAACGCTACGGATATTGGCGGCGCTCGTGCTGGCGTTCGGCTGCGGCCTGCTGGCCGCCGCATCGCAAGTTTCGGCGCAATCCTTCGGCGCAATGAGCATGGTGGATCTGGAAGCGGCGCGCGACAGCTACTTCCAATCGGCCGACCACGACGGCGATTTCGCACTGTCGAGCGAAGAGCAGTTGAGCGCCATGGGCACCAGCAATTCGGGGCTGTTCGAATGCTGGGACGAGGATAGCGACGGCCAGTGCACCTACGCTGAATTCCTGGATTCCGGCGAGAAGGTCTTCGGCGAGCTGGATGTGAACGGCGACGGCCGGCTCACTCCCGACGAAGTTCAATGAGCTCAATAGTTTAGCCGCTTCGCAGGGTTTCCGTCCCGGGTTCGTTAGACTTGGCAGAGGGTCGCATTCGACCCGCAGCCAAATAAGGAACCCATATGCGCAAAGCTTTAGCATTCGTCATTTCCGCCGGCCTCGGCCTCGGCGCCCTTGGCGGCGCAGCGCTGGCCGACAAAGGGCCGGGCATGTTCGAACGCTCCGACACCAACGGCGACGGCTTCGTCTCCAAGGAAGAATTCGCCGCCGGCCGCAATGATTTCTTCGCCAAGCTCGACGCCAACGGCGACGGCGTGATCGATCAAGGCGAATTGGACAAGGCGCGCGAAGCCTGGCATCAGCGGATGAACAAGCCCGCGCAGACCGACGGCGGCGCGCAGACCCAGGCCCAGAGCAAAGACCAGAACAAGGAACATCGCGGCTTCATGCAGCGGATGGACACCAACGGCGACGGCAAGATCACCGCCGAGGAGTTCGCCGCGGCGGGCGAGCAGATGTTCGCGAAGCTGGACAAGAATGCCGACGGCAAGCTGGCGAAGGACGAGATGCCGCACCACCGGAAGCATTCCGACGCGCCGGCCGGCGGAGACGCCCCGGCACAATAACCTGAGGCGAGGGGGTATCGCGCCATGACGGCGCGGGCGATCATGGTACAAGAGATGGCGTTGGCGACAGCGATGGGGGCGCGAAGCGTGCAGGCGGCGGAACTGGTCGATAGTGACGCGGAGCTGCTGCGGGCGATTGCCGATGGCGATCGCGCGGCCTTTGATCGATTGTCGCGGCGCCATCTCGACCGCGCCTATGGCGTGGCCTTGCGTATGACCGGCAGCCGCGCCGACGCGGAAGACGTGGTTCAGGACGTTTTCCTGCGGCTGTGGCTGAAGCCCGAATCCTGGCGGCCGGGCCAGGCGCAATTCTCGACCTGGCTCTATCGCGTGGTCGTCAATCGCTGCCTGGATCTGAAGCGCCGGCCGAAGGGCACCGACCTCGACCAGGTCGAGGAGCCGCAGGACCCCGACGCCAACGCCGAGGACAGCCTGCTTGAGGCGGAGCGCGGCCGGGCGCTCGAAGGCGCGGTGGCGGCGTTGCCGGAACGCCAGCGCGCGGCGATCGTGATGACCTACACGGCCGGCTTGCGCAATGCCGAGGCAGCCTCGGCGATGGATATCTCGGTCAAGGCGTTTGAAGCCCTGCTGGTGCGCGCCAAGCGCGAGCTGCGCGATCTCCTCGCCGGGCAAGGATGGATGCAGCCATGACGGAACGTGATCCTTTTGAACGGGAATTGGGGCGATTGATGAACCCGCGCCCCGCGCCCGCGGAATTGCAGCGGCGGATTGCGCGTATTCCGCTTGAGCATCCGCGACCGCGCGGGGAACGGCCTGCACGGTCCTGGTGGCGCTGGTTCAGCGCCGGCTCGGCGCCGTGGGCCGTCAGCCTGACGGCGGCCTTCGCATCGCTGGCGATCGGTTTCTGGCTGGGTTTCAGCGATCTCGCCGACACGGCCGACGGCACCGACAGTGTCTATGCGAGCAATGACGAGCAATTGGCCTCGCTGGTATTTCCCAGCGTGCCGACGACGATAGGAGAAGAGCAATGACGCTGACCGGCCGCACGGGGACGGCTGTGGTGGCGGCGGCGATCGTATCGCTGTGCCTCAACATGCTGCTGGCGGGCTTCCTGATCGGCGGCCGCTGGCACGATGAGCCAGGACGCGGCCCGTTCTTCCGCAACATTCCGGAAGAGGCAAGATCGCTGGTCAAGGGCGTGTTCGATGCTCACAAGTCCGAGTTCGATACGCGCCGCGAAGCGGTGCAGCAGGCCCGCCAGAAGGTGGCGGATGTCCTGAAGGCGGACCCCATCGACCAGGCGCGGCTCAATCAGGCGCTGAGCGAACTGCTGCAGCAGACCCAGGCGATGCAGCAATTCGGCCATCAGGTGATGGTCGAGGTTGCGCAGAAATTGACGCCGGAACAGCGGCGCGCGATGGCCGACGGCTGGGCCAAGGATCGCTTCATGAGGAAGCCCGAGCCGTGAGCACTCCCCAAGCCCTGATCGCGACGCAGCGTTTCGGGCTTGGTGCAAAGCCTGGTGACCTCGCGCAGCGTGCGGCCGATCCGCAAGGCTGGCTGCTGGATCAGGTCGGCGTCACGGCGCCGCTGCCCGGCATTCAGCCCTCCGCCCAGCGCGTGGTCGTGCTTGCCGAAGCGCGCAGGGAGCGGCAGGAGATGAAGCAATCGGGCGACAAGAACGCCGATGTCTTCGCCCAGCTGAAAACCCAGCAGCGCAACATCTATCTTGGCGACGCCACGGCGCGCCTCGAGGCCGCGATCGCCAGCGACACGCCGTTCGTGGAGCGCTGGGTCCGCTTCTGGTCCAACCACTTCACCGTCTCGATCGCGCGCGCCGCGATCTCCGGCCTGGTCGTGCCGTTCGAGAACGAAGCCATCCGGCCCAACGTCTTCGGGCGGTTCGCCGACCTCGCCCTGGCGGTGGTGCGCCACCCGGCGATGCTGCTCTATCTCGACAACGCGCAATCGATCGGGCCGAACTCGCCCGTCGGCCGGCGCAGGGAAGCCGGGCTCAACGAGAACCTGGCGCGCGAGCTGATGGAACTGCACACGCTCGGCGTCGATGGCGGCTATGCCCAGGACGATGTGCGCGCGCTGGCGAAGATCCTGACCGGCTGGACCATCGCGCGGCCCGGCCGCATGGCGGAAAGGCTCAACGCCACGCCCGGCACGTTCCGCTTCATCGCGCTCGCCCACGAGCCGGGCGACAAGACCCTGCTTGGTAAGCGGTACGCGGAGAACGGCGAACAGGAGGGCATCGCGGCGATCCGCGACCTATCAGGCCACCCCGCGACCGCGCAGCACATCGCACGCAAGATCGCGCGGCATTTCCTGGCGGACGACCCGCCGCCGGTCGCCGTCGCTTCCTTGGCGGAGGCGTTTACCTCAAGCGGCGGCGATCTGGCGGCGCTGGCGCGGCGCCTCGTCTCGCTTCCGCAATCCTGGTCGCTGCCGATGACCAAGGCCCGCCCGCCGGAAGAATGGCTGATCGCGATCCGGCGCGCGTTCCCCGCCGGCAAGGATGCGCCGTCGCGCAAGATGCTGGGCGCCTTGCAGCAGCTTGGCCAGGTGCCGTTCGCGGCGCCGTCGCCGGCCGGCTGGCCCGATGAGTCCGCCGGCTGGCTCGGACCGGAAGCGCTGATGGCGCGCATCGATTTCGCCAACGCGGCGGCACAGCGCATCCGGGTCGCGCAGCCCAGGGCCATGGTGGATCAAATCCTGGGGCCGGGGATCGCGGACGAGAGCCGCCAGCAGATCGAGCGGGCGCCCAGCGTGCCCGATGCCGTGGCGCTGCTGCTGGTCAGCCCGGAATTCATGCTGAGGTGATGATGGCGAGCCGTCGGTCATTCCTGCTCGGTCTCGGTGCCATCGCCTTCGCCGGCGGCGGCGCGCGACTGGCGTTGGCGGCGGCGCCGGTCGATCAGCGTTTCGTCGTCATCATCCTGCGCGGCGCGATGGACGGGCTCAGCGCCATTCCGCCCTATGCCGATCCCGATTATCGCGACCTGCGCGGCGCGCTCGCGATCGCCGCGCCGGGGCAGGCGGACGGCGCGCTCGATCTCGACGGCGCGTTCGGACTTCATCCGCGCCTCGCGACGCTGAAGGCGCTGTACGACCAGAAGCAGTTGATCGTGGCTCACGCGGTCGCGACGGCCTATCGCGAGCGCTCGCATTTCGACGGCCAGGACCTGCTGGAGAACGGCACTCCGGTTCCGCACGGCACCGCCGATGGCTGGCTGAACCGGACCTTGGCGCTGCTGAATGGTGACGACGGGCTTGGCCTCGCGCTCGGCGACCAGGTGCCCTTGATGCTGCGCGGCAAGGTCGCGGTGACGTCCTGGGCGCCCAAGAAGCTGCCCGGCGCCGATGCCGACTTCGTGTCGCGGGTCGCGCAGATGTACCAGGCTTCGCCTATTCTGCTGGCCGCGCTCGAAAGCGCGATGGACGCCGACCGCATGGCCGCGGGCGCGCTCGGCCCGAACCCAACGCCGATGACGGGCGGCGGATACCGGCGCGGCGCCGCCAAGGCGCTGGCGGAGGCGGCGGGCAAGTTCCTCGCCGATCCCGACGGCCCGCGCATCGCCGTGCTCGAGATCAACGGCTGGGACACCCATAGCGGCCAAGGCACCGCGAATGGCCGGCTGGCACAGGCGCTGGGCGAACTCGATGCCGCCACCGCCGCGCTGCGCCAGTCGCTGGGCGCGACCTGGGCCAGGACCGCCGTGCTGACGGCGACGGAGTTCGGGCGCACCGCCGCGCCCAACGGAACGGGCGGAACGGATCATGGAACGGCAAGCGGTGCCTTCCTGATGGGCGGCGCGATCGAGGGCGGCCGGGTGCTGACGGACTGGCCAGGCCTCGATCGCAGCCGGCTCTATCAGGGCCGCGATCTTGCCCCCACCATGGATCTGCGCGCCCTGGCGAAGGGCGTGCTTGCCGATCACCTTCACCTGCCGCCGGACGCGCTCGCGCGCGTGGTCTTTCCGAACAGCGGCGCGGTCGCGCCGATTGCGGACTTGATCCGCGCCACCTGACCTCCCTCGCGCTCGAGTAACGAGTTGGTAAGGGTTCCTGCCACTATAAAGGGCGGAGCCGGCAAGTGTGGCCGGCTGCCAGGGTCCCGAAAATCCGATGCTGGAACGGCTATTGCAGGTGATCGGCCTTTTCGCGCGCCACGCGCTGGCCGCGATCCTGCGGCCCGCCGACTGCACGTCGGAACCGAGCCTGAGCGCGCGGCAAGCCGTCCTGTTCGTCTTGGTCTCGGCGGCCCTGCTTACGTCGATGTCGTATTCGGTCCTGTCGGACAAGCCAGCTTTGGTCCAGGCATCGTTGGGGCCCGCGGTCATCTTGGCCAGTCAAGTCGAGCGGGACATCTATGCAGGGTTTGCAACATTCGCACTGGTCACCTTCCCCAACATCGCCTTCATCATTTTTGGCTGGATCATCGCTCTCGCGGCAGCCGGCTGGTTTCTCGGTGGCCGGCGATCGAGCGGGCAGAGCTATGCGGACATCGCGCTGCAACTGACCGCGCCCATTTGCGCTGCGCGCGTGGCCGGGGCCGCCGCCGCCATGACGGCGTTCCACGCGGCGGAGACGCCCGCCGTGCCGAGTGTGCTCTTCCTGGCCCTGGGGGGCTTGTATTTCGCTGTCAGCCTGTACTTTTACCTGGTTCCCGTGATGGCCATCAGGGCGGCGGCCAACATTTCATGGACAAGATCCATCACGGCCTGGGTTCTGGCTGGTCTGACAGTCGCGGCCGTCATCTTCTTCGCGTCTCCCCTGCAGCTGTACCAAATCATCCAGTCGCCGAGGACAAGCGAGGTCGTCGAAGCCGAAGAACTGCTCAAGGCCGCCGATCTGCTTTA
Source organism: Dongiaceae bacterium (assembly GCA_036004205.1). GTDB lineage: Bacteria > Pseudomonadota > Alphaproteobacteria > Dongiales > Dongiaceae > Dongia_A. Next base: position 3,264 of record DASYRS010000056.1, on the reverse strand, counting down.
CAGCGAGAAGCGCTACGGCGAGGCCCTCGAGTCCGTGAAGCACTCGCTCGAATTGGTCCCGGACGATCTCAGGGCGCAGGTGGCGGTCGTGCAGCTTCGCCTTGAGCAATGCTTCGCCGATCCAGTGTGCCTCAACCATCGCCCCGATGTTCCCGACCTTGAGCCAGGCCAGACTCTCACCGCGGCAGTGGCCGACTTCGACAAGCTTCGCGAGGACTACACGAATGCGCCGGCGGTCCAGCTGTATCTCGCGGACGGCTACAACATGCTGAGGGAATGCGATCGGGCCGAGCGGATTTATCGCGAGGTCCTGCTGTCCGAAGGGTCACTGCCTCATATCAGATTTGCGGCAGGAAACATCCTCACGAGCTTCGGGTTCTCCGAAGATAGCGAAGACATCGGCGACACGCTGCGCGCGTGGTCGCCCTCCGGCTCACGCCTGGATCAAATTGCCGTCGGTTTCCGCATGATGATTACAACGCTCATCGACATCCGCGCCGATTTGGCGTTCACCGACCCGATCCTGGGCATCGACGTTCGCAGCCTGTTTGCCCCCGCGTCATTCCGCGATCTGGCGATGGTGCGCTGGCAGACTCAATCGTGGTGCGCTCAAGACCGGCAGAGGGGTTTTTGGCAGCCGTAGGCCGTCAGGTCAGCCGATGGCTTGCCGAGACAGGCAAGAGCCATCGCAATGCATCCAGCAGGTCTCATCTGCCTCGTGCCCATCGCGGCGCAAGGATTTGACCGTTTCCGTATCGCCGCCTTCCAGCGCCGCCGCCAACGCGGCCTCACTCGCCACATCGCGGCCATTGATGCAGGGGATGAATCCACAGGGGCCGAGCAAGGCGGCCGAGTAGCCGGCATCCGAACGTTGCACCTTCAGGATCCGGCCCCAGCGATCGCCCGCCGTCAGCGCCATGATCAGCCGGCCCGACGGCTTGAGCTTGTCGAGCCAAATCGGACTTGGCCGTGTGGCACCGGCATTGACATAGATGCCGTCCGCGGGATCGAAGTCGTAGCGGGTTCCGTCCGCGCAAACGACTTCGATATTCGGCTCGTCGGCAAGATTCGCGGTTGCGCGCTGCGCCAGCTCCGCGTCGTATTCGATAGCCGTCACGCGGCCGCTTGGCCGGACAAGGCGGGCGATGATCGCGGTATAGTATCCGCCGCCGACGCCCACCTGTACTACGTGATCGCCCGGCTGGGGCGCGAGCTCGGCCAGCAGTCCGATATGCAAGGCTGGCTCGCCATTGTTGATTCGCCGCCCGGGGTCAAGCGCGATCGGCGCATTGACGTAGACCAGCGCCGGATCGTCGCTGGCGGTCACCACGTAGTCGGTCGTGTTGTTCAAGACATGCCACGGACCGGGTCCCAGGAACCGCTCGCGCGGCACCGCGGCGAATGCCTCGATCAGGCGCTGGTCGGCGATCTTGTGCCGCCTCGCGATCTTTTCAGCAAAGCGCCGCCGCGTCGTTGCGAGCGGATCCGGCGCCACTATCCCAGCCGCGCGAGGAAGCCGTCGACCAGCATGTTGAACCGGTCGGTGGCCTCGATCGGTGCCTGATGCAGGCAGTCCGGGATGATCTCGAGGCGCGAGTCCTTGATGCCTTGGTGGATGACCTCCGCGGCCGCGACCGGCGCGCCGGGGTCTTTTTCGCCGGCGATGATGAGGGTCGGCAGGGCGATGCGCTCGAGCTGGTCGGTGTAGTCCAGCTTCTGGATGGCGCGGGCGCAGCCGATCATGCCGGCGGCCGGCGTGGCGCGGATCATGTCCGCGACCCATTTCGTGGTCTCCGGATCGCGCGCCCGGAACTCTGGTGACAGCCAGCGCTCCAGGGTCGGCTGCACCTGGCTCTCGATCCCGTCCTTGCGGATGGCCTCGACGCGCTGGTCCCACATTGCGTGCGCTTCCGGCGGCATGCGGCTGACGGCGCTGGTGAGGACGAGCGCGCGGAACCGGTCGGCATGGCGCAGGGCCAGCGCCTGGCCGATCATGGCGCCGATCGAAATGCCGAGGAAGATCGCAGGCCGCTCGACGCCCAGGCTGTCGAGCACGCCGATCACGTCTTCCGACAGCATCTCCAGGCTATAGGGATAGTCCGGCGCCGCGCTCTCGCCATGGCCGCGCATGTCGTAGCTGATGACGCGGTAGCGCCGGGCGAAATGTGGAATCTGCTTTCGCCACATCGCCCGGCTGGTCGCCAGCGTGTGGCTGAGGACCAGGACCGGACCATCGTCCGGTCCATCCACTTGGCAAGCCAGGTCGATGCCGTTGACCGTGACGCGCATTCGCTCCGCTCCAGGAATCAGGGATCAGGTATCAGTAATCAGAAAAGGAAGACGAAGCCAACTCTTCTGATCCCTGATCCCTGATTCCTGTCTTCTTAATTTGCCTAGTAGGCGAATTCGGTGAACACCGGATCGACGCTGCGGTTCCAGCGGCCGTGATAGAGGTCGAGCTTTTCCTCGGCCGGACACTTGCCGCTTTCCGCGATCTCCTGCAGCACGTTGAGGAAGCCGGATTCATCGCCGCCGATCTTGTCGAGCGACGCGCGGCGCTGCAGCCCGGCGCGCGCGATCGCGACCACGTCCAGCGCCCATTGCTGCAATTTGCGGTCTCGCAACCGGACATGCAGCGCTTGTTTCGGCACGTCGCGGCGCAGCATGTCGTGCTCCGCCGGCGTCCAGTCCTTCACCATGTCCCAGGCGGCATCCAGCGCCTGGTCGTCATAGAGCAGCCCGACCCACAAGGCGGGCAAGGCGCACAGGCGATCCCACGGACCGCCATCGGCGCCGCGCATCTCGATATAGCGCTTCAGGCGCACTTCGGGGAACGCGGTGGTCACATGGTCCGACCAATCGCCCATGGTCGGCAACTCCCCCGGCAAGGCGGGCAGCTTGCCCTTCATGAACTCGCGGAAGGATTCGCCTGCGACATCGATATATTCGCCATCGCGATAGACGAAATACATGGGCACATCGAGCATGTAGTCGACATAGCGCTCGAACCCCATGCCGCTCTCGAACGCGAACGGCAAGGTGCCGCAGCGGTCGGGATCGGTGTCGGTCCACACATGGCTGCGGAAGCTCATGAAGCCGGTGGGCTTGCCGTCGGTGAAGGGCGAATCGGCGAACAAGGCCGTCGCGATCGGCTGCAGCGCCAGCGACACGCGCAGCTTTTTCACCATATCGGCTTCGCTGGCGAAATCCAGGTTGGCCTGCACCGTGCAGGTGCGGGTCATCATGTCGATTCCGAGCTTGCCC
>DASYRS010000055.1:0-5279 GCA_036004205.1 Dongiaceae bacterium | reverse complement strand
CGGGCCAATGGCGCGACCTCGATGTGCGCCTGCTGATGCCGGAGCTGTATTTTCCCGTCGCCAGTGCACAGTTTCTGCGCAAGCAGGGCACGCGCGAACCGGCAGACCTGCTGAAGACGAGCCGCATAATTGCCAATGCGCTACATCCCGATGAGTGGAACGAGTGGTGCGGCGCGCACGGCTTGCAGCCGCCGCGAACATCCAACATGATCACGCTGAGCTCGGCGGAACTGGTGGTGCCGGCCGTGCTCGATGGCGTGGGGATCGGCATCGGTCGGCGGCCGATCATCGACCCGCTGCTGAAGGATGGACGGTTAGTGCCGTTGTTCCGCGACCGGGCAATCGGCAAGGCGGCCTATTATCTGGTGCGGCCGCGCGCCAGCCAAAGCGCGGCGGCGCGCAAGGTCGCGGACTGGCTGATCGAAGAAGCGCGGACGGGTAACGAGGGCGAGACAAAGTCGGCAAGCGGTGCGAGCGCCAGGATTGGCGGCGGACAATCCGGAGCCGGCCGCAAGACCAAGAAGCCGAGAGGACGGAGCGCATGATCTGCATCCCCGTTTCCATGATCCGGTGCCGGCACGTGCGGCCGATTGGGCTCCAGCGATGAGGCGCTTTCTTCGCTATTTTCTCGTCACGGTCATCGGCATCCTGGTTGCGTTCGCCGCGCTGATCTGGGAAGGCAGCACGCTGGAGGAGGTGGTCTTCCCGATCGGCGATGTGCCGGTGGTGGACTTCGCGACCCTGCAGCGCACGCCGGCGCCCAATCAGTATCTGCTGTGCCCGAAGGGCATGTGCGCCGCCGAAACGGACGGCGCGGCGCCGGTCTACAATATCAACAGCGGCCAGCTCAAGATCGCGTGGGACGAGTTGCTCGCGGAGGAGCGGCGCGTGCGGGTGCTGCGCCGCGATGTCACCAATCAGCAGATCGACTATGTGCAGCGCACGCGCGTGCTGCATTTTCCGGACCTCATCACGGTGCGCTTCATCCCGGTCGACGACACCCACTCGACGATGGCGGTCTATAGCCGCTCGGTCTACGGCAAGGGCGATCTCGGCGTGAACCGTACCCGGATCGAGGAATGGCTGGCGAAGCTGAAGGCGCGGGTGGAATAGGGACGCTCGCACCTCAACGCGTCTGGCTCAAGGCCGGGATGACATCTGAGAAAGCGCCAGCACCTCCTCCAGGCAATCGCCGAACAGATCGGCCCAGCGTTGCTGTCCGGCTCGGTCGGCGACCTCGTCCTGGCGGAACTCGATCTGCAGGTGCTTCAGGCCACGACGCAGGGCGTGGATTGGCACCGAGTAATCCTCGTTGAGGTCGAGCAGATAGGGCTCGTTGTCGCCGACCACGATGCCGGGCCGGGCGCGCAGAGCCGCCAGCATCGGCGCGCTGAGGCGCCGGTCGCCGGCCCAGCAGACGGCGATCTGCCACGGCCGCGCCACGGCTCTCAATGACGGCGTCATGGAATGGATGGAGAGCAGGACGGGATCCTGGCCGCCAGCCAGCTTGCGCTCGATGGCGTCGGCGACCGCCTGATGATAAGGCTGATGAAAGGCGTGCCAGCGCGCCTCGCGCTCCGCCTCGGACAGGTTTCTGTTGGCCGGCACTTCGGTGCCATCGCTGACCCTGGGCGCGAGGCCCGGATCCGCGAAATTACGGTTGCAGTCGATCAGCAGGCGCGACACGTCGGAGAGGATGGCGGGCGCATCGAAGCGGCGCGCCAGGATCTCCGCTATCGCGGCGGCGCCGATGTCCCAGGCGATGTGCCGCTCGAACGCGGCCTTCGACAGCCCGAGGTCGCCATAGGCCGCCGGCACGCGGTTGCTGGCGTGATCGCAGATGATGATCATGGGGGCCGAACCATTCTGGTTCGTGCGGCGATAGGGCAGATCGCTCATCGGGGGCCATCAGTTGATAAATCCGTGCACCACATCTAACGTGCCCGCATAACGTCGTTCAATCCGGAATCGTCGGTGTTTCGCCGCCAGGCGGCAGACGAGTGAAGCCGCGCGCTGAACGATGCAACAAGAAGGCGGGGCAGGCGGCATGGCTGACGGCGACATCACCTACCTGGCGTGGAACGATCTGGTCGGATTGACCCGCGTGCGCGGCGTTCCGACGATCGAGATGCGGCGCCGCATGGAATACGGCCTTGGCTGGGCCGTGGCGGGCCAGGCCCTGACGCCGTTCGAGCACATCGCGCCCAACCCCTGGGGACCGATGCTGGAGGTGCGGCAGACGCCGGCTCCCGAGACCGAGACCAGGGTCGATATCTGGCCCGACGGCATAGCGCTCCATTTCTTCTTGTGCGATTCGATGATGCCGGATGGCACCGTGTGGGATTGCTGCACGCGCGGGTTCATGAAGCAGGCGCTGGCGGCGCTGAAGAAGGAGACCGGCCTGCAGTTCATGGGCGCCTTCGAGCATGAATTCCTGCTCAGCGGCGGGGCGCGCGACTGGTGCGTGCCGTTCTCCCTGGAGCAGGTGCGCATCAACGCCGAGTTCCTGCGCGACGTCGCCAAGGCACTGCTGGCGGCCAAGGTCGTCCCGGAGACCATCGAGCCGGAATATGGCGTGCTGCAGTACGAGGTTTCGTGCGGGCCGGCGATCGACGCGATGGCGGGCGACCGCGCCATCATCACGCGCGAAGTGATCCGGGAAGTGGCGCGGCGGCTCGGCCTGCGCGCCAGCTTCTCGCCCAAGCCGCGGCCGGAGGCGGTGGGCAACGGTGCGCACCTGCATTTCAGCTTCCGCGACGATGCCGGCAACAACGCGACCTACGATGCCGACGCGCCGAACAACATCTCGCAGATCGCACAGCATTTCATCGGCGGCGTGGTGCGGCACATGCCGGCGCTGTGCGCGCTGATGGCGCCGAGCCCGGTCTCCTATCTGCGCCTCGGCCCAGGGCACTGGAGCTGCGGCTACAATGCATTCGGCATCCAGAACCGCGAGGCATCCGTCCGGGTTTGCCCGTCGCCGGAGCGCGATCCGGCCAAGCGCAGCAAGGCGTTCAACCTGGAGATCCGCATTCCCGATGCGACCGCCAGCCCGTACATGGTGATCGGCGCCTTGGTGAATGCGGGCCTCGCGGGCATCCGCGAAAAGCTGCCGCTGCCGCCGGCGGTCGATCGCGATCCCGCCGAGCTCTCGGAGGAGGAGCGCAAGAAGCTGAACATCGTCGCCTTGCCGTCGTCTCTCAACCAGGCGCTCGACGTCATGGAAGCGGACGCGCTGGTCAAATCCTGGCTGTCGCCCACCATGCACCAGGCCTATACGGCGGTGAAGCGGATCGAGGCCGCGATGTTCGCGGATCAGGACCCTGAATATCTGTGCCGGCGATATCACGATGCCTACTGAGATCGCGCTCGACCTGCCGCTGATCGACCATCATTGCCACGGCATCTCGCCGGCGGAGCTCGACTACAAGGGCTTCCAGGCGATGTTCAGCGAGAGCTATCTGCCGCCGCCGGCCGGGACCAGCGAATTCCAGAAGCCGCTCGGCCTGGTGATCCGCCGCTTCTGCGCGCCGGTGCTGGGCCTGGAGCCCTTGAGCAGCGGCGAATCTTATGTCGCGCGCCGGCTGGAGCTGGGCGCGGCCGAGGTCAACCGGCGGTTCCTCGCGGCCTCGGGGCTGGAGCGGTTGCTGGTGGACACCGGTCATCGCTCCAACGCCATCCTGTCGTGGCAGGACATGGCGAAGGCGGCGGACAAGCCCGCGCATGAAGTGGTGCGCATCGAAGCGGTGGCCGAGGAGGTCGCGAAGAGCGGTGTCGCGGCGGCCGAATTCCCCGATGCCTTCGCATCGACGCTGGAAGCGCGCGCGAAAGGCGCCGTCGGGCTGAAGACCATCGTCGCCTATCGCACGACCTTCAAGATCGACCAGAGCGCGCCAGCCAGGGCCGAGGTGATCGGCGCGGCGGGCGGCTGGTTCCGCAAGGCGGCGGAGAGCGGGCACTGGCGGCTGGACGACAGCGTGGTCGTGCGCCACGGCCTATGGCTCGGCGCGGAACTGTGCCGTGCGCGCAAGTTCCCGCTGCAGGTCCATGTCGGGTTCGGCGATCCGGACATCCATATGCATGCCTGCGACCCGACGCACTTCACGGATTTCATCGCGGCGATGGAGCAGTGGCAGGTGCCGGTCACACTGCTGCATTGCTATCCGTTCCAGCGCGAGGCCGGCTGGCTGTCGGAGATTTTCCAGAACGTCTATTACGACGTCGGCTGCGTGCAGAACTACACAGGCCCCAGCTCCGCCGACATTTTCGGCGAGGCGCTGGAAATGGGCAAGTTCACCAAGCAGCTCTATTCGTCGGACGCTTTCGGGCTGTCGGAGCTGTACTATCTCGGGCAATTGCTGTTCCGCCGCGGCGTGAAGCAGCGCCTCGACCGCTGGATCGCGGAGGACTTCTGCACGGTGAAAGAGGCGGATGAGATCGTGCGCCTGATCGCCAGCGAGAATGCGCGGCGGATTTATCCGGTGGGCGGCGCATGACCCAGCAACCTTCTTCCCCGTCATGGCCAAGCTTGGCTTGGCCATCCCCGAGTTCCGCAACGCGGGACCGGATCGCTGCAGGCAGATTCGTGGATGCCAAGGCCAAGCCTTGGCATGACGGAGTAGGGTGGTGGGTAAGGAAGGACGACAAGGTGAAGCCGATCATGACCCAAGCCCTCAGCCGCGAAGTCCCTCTCGTTGCCGCGCAATCGGCGCTGCTGTTCATCGATGTGCAGAATTTCTCCGCCAAGCGGGACGGGGCCGAGTTCCGCGACATTCCCGAGGCCGAGTTCCAGGCGACGTATGGCTGGTATTTCCGCGAACTTGGCGCGCGTGTCATTCCCAACATGCGGCGCCTGCAGGCGGCGTTTCGCACGGCCAAGGTCGAGGTGCTGTACACCACCATCGAAAGCCTGACCAAGGACGGGCGAGATCGAAGCCTCGACTACAAGATCACCGGCTTCAACGTGCCGAAAGGATCATGGGACGGCAAGGTGATCGACGAGCTGGCGCCGGGCGATGACGAGATCTGCTTGCCCAAATCCTCCTCCAGCGTGTTCGTCTCGACCCATATCGACTATCTGCTGCGCAACCTCGGGGTGAAGCAGCTCGTCATCAGCGGGCTCGTCACCGATCAGTGCGTCGAGTCCGCGATCCGCGATGCCTGCGACCTCGGCTACCTGGTGACGGAAGTGACGGATGCCTGCCTGACCTACAGTCAGGAGCGGCACGACAATTCCTTGCGCGCGATCAAGGGCTATTGCCGCCAGCGCACGACCGACC
>DASYRS010000054.1:0-3313 GCA_036004205.1 Dongiaceae bacterium | reverse complement strand
GTTGTACGTGGCCGAGGGCGCGCAGATGCTCTCGCAAGGCGCGGTCAGCCCGCATCTGTATTCCCTGCTTCAAGGCGTCCTCTTCCGTTTCAAGATGCTGGAGGACGGGCGCCGGCAGATCGTCAACTTCCTCTTTCCCGGCGACATGATCGGGCTGCAGGGCGCGATGGAAGATCCGTTGCTCTACGGCATCGAAGCGGTGACGGAAGCGCGGGTCTGCATTTTCCAGCGCGAGCGGTTTCTCGAACTGTTCGGCGTTCATCCGCGGCTGGGCTTCGACGTGGCGTGGCTGGCCGCACGGGAGGAGAGCGCGCTGGACGAGCATCTTATGTCAGTCGGCCGCCGCAGCGCACGGGAGCGCATCGCCTATCTCGCCTTGTTTCTGTTCCTGCGGGGGCGCGCGACCGGTCTGTCTGGCCGCACCTATCTCAACATTCCCCTCACTCAGGCGCAGATCGCGGACACGATCGGGCTCTCCGTCGTGCACACCAATAAGACATTGCAGTCGCTCCGCAGGTCGAAGGTGATCGAATGGACGCCGGAGCGCATCGGCATTCATGACATGGATGCAGCGATCGCCTGCGCCAAATACGATCTGCCGGTCGAATCGCCCAGGCCATTCATTTAGCGGGCCCTTCTTCGGTCTTGGCAAAGTCGAGCTCGACCCGCGCGCCGTTCGGATCGTGAAAGAACAATTGCCAGACACCGGTTTCGACCTGGCGGCCGAGTTGATAGCGCACACCCTTTTCGTCGAGCTTGCGCACGGTGGCGGTCAGGTCAACCGCGCTGAACGCCATGTGATCCAGCACGCCGGCGCGCGGCTGCGGCAGCGGATTGCGGATCACGACATGCAGTACCGCCGTCTCGCCGGTATAGAGCCAGGCGCCGGGAAAACCCATATCGGGACGATAGCCTTCGGTCAGGCCCAGCAGATCGCGATAGAAATCGCAGGTCTCGCGCAGGTTCTCCGCAAGAATGGTGAAATGGTTCATGGCGTGCGCGGTCATGCGATGCGGTCCTTTTCTGCCGTCGGCGGATTGTCGGGCAGGCGCGTCCGCGCGGCAAGCGGAGATCGGCCTATTTCAGGATGTCGGCGATCCGGGCGCGCAGCTCCGGCAGCATCTCGGCCTCGAACCAGGGGTTCCGGCGCGCCCAGCCGAGGGTCCGCCATGACGGATGCGGCAAGGGCACGTAGGCCGGCAGATAGTCGTGCCAGTGGGCAACAGCCTCGGACATCGAGCCGCGCGGGTCCGGCAGATAGCGCTTCTGTGCGAGCCGGCCGATCAGCAGGGTCAGCTTGATCTGCGACAGATGGGCGAACAGCGGCGCGTGCCAGGTCGCGGCGCAGCGCGCTTCGGGCAGGATGTCGCCGCCGCCTTCCTGGGTGCCGGGATAGCATAGCCCCATCGGGATGATGGCGACGCGCGACGCATCGTAGAACCGGTCGGGCGCCAGGCCGAGCCAGGTGCGCAGCCGGTCTCCGGAGGCATCGGCGAAGGTGCGCCCTGCCTCATGCGCGCGACGCCCCGGCGCCTGGCTGGTGATGAGCAGGCGGGCGGTCGGCGAGGCGGAGAGGATCGGCCTGGGCCCAAGCGGCAGATGCGGCATGCAGGCCGTGCATGCGCGCACCTGCGTCAGCAGCGAGGACCAATCGGCGTTGTCGGTCATGGGGCACTAGATGGGATCCGTAACCTCAAAAAGCCATGGCGAAGCGGGAGGATTTATGGGCGCCGCGCGGGACGCAGTTCCCGCATCAGAAGCACATCGCCATCGCGGGCCTTTGGAAAGGCCGCGCGCCGTTCCCCCGGCAGCGCCCGCACATGATAGAGCTGCTCGTCATTGAAACCCGACCGGCGGCTTTCGCTCTCGTTGCCGACGTGGGTCCAGTGCGGGGAAAGCGCCTTGCGCTCCGCCGCCAGCCGCGCAAAGGCCGGGCTCGGCGCCGCGACGACGACCTCCGCCCAGACCGGACGATCCTGCCACATCTGGTCGTTCGGGTCGGCCACCGGTTCGATCAGCCAGAGACTTGGTTGGGCCTCAGCCATTGGTGATCTCGCCGCCATTGGGATGCAGCACCTGACCGGTCATGTAGCTGGAATCGGCGCTCGCCAGGAAGACGAAGCAGGGCGCCACCTCATCGGGTTGTCCGGGCCGCCCCAGCGGCACGTTCCGGCCGAACTCGCCCACGTGCTTGGCATCGAAGCTGGCGGGGATCAGCGGCGTCCAGATCGGGCCCGGCGCGACGCCGTTGACGCGGATGCCTTTCTCCGCCAGTTGCCCGGCCAGCGAGCGGGTGAAGGAGACCAGCGCGCCCTTGGTCGCGGAATAATCCACCAGATGCTTGCTGCCGCGATAGGCGGTGACGGAGATGCAGTTGATGATCGAGGAGCCTTCGCCCATATGCTTCAACGCGGCCTGGGTCATGAAGAACGCCCCAAAAAAGTTGGTGCGGAACGTGCGCAGGAGTTGATCCTCGCTGATCTCGGCCAGTTCCTTGCTCTCATGCTGCTCGCCGGCATTGTTGACCAGGATGTCGAGGCGCCCGAGCTGCTTGACGACGCGATCGACCAGCTTGTCGCATGACTTCTTGACGCCGACGTCGTGATTGATCTTCAGGCACGTCCGGCCCCGCGCCTCGATCAATTCCTGGGTCCGGTCGGCGTCCTCGTGCTCCTCCAGATAAGTGAAGGCGACGTCGGCGCCTTCCATCGCGAACAGCACGCAGATCGCGCGGCCGATGCCGCTGTCGCCGCCGGTCACGATCGCCACCTTGCCGGACAGTTTTCCGGCGGCCTTGTATCCTCTCCCCTCATCCTGCGGTTGGGGATTCATTTCCGTTTCGCGGCCGGGCTGGTGCGATTGCGATTGCGGTGGAACCTTCTCTGGCCGGTCGGTCATGTCTCGGCGCCTCGTCTTCGGGAGAGGAACAGCAAATCAACACGGATGCCTGGGCGATGTTGCACCGCGCCGTGCGCAACAGCAGCGCCGATGGGCGGTTTATGACAAGGACGGAGGCTCGAGATGACCGACCCAAAAACGCCCAGTCGAAATCAGATCAAGGAAAAGGACCGTCCGCGAGCCGAGCGGAGATCGGCGACCAATAAGCCCGCGGGTCACGTCAGTTCGACGGACGAAGACAGCGAGCGCGCCACGGAGCGGGCCGACAAGGAATTCGATCCGAACGTCAATCAGCGCCCGCCGCGCTAGGCGGTCAGTGCCTTCACGATCGCGCGCCATTCATCGGCGAGCGCGTTCGCGGCAACCGGCTTGTTTGCCTGGCCGTACCAGTAGCGCGCGTTGGACGCATCGCCTT
>DASYRS010000053.1:0-3520 GCA_036004205.1 Dongiaceae bacterium | reverse complement strand
TCCGAGCTGGCGCGAGCGATCATCCTCACCTCGGGCGCCATGACTCCGCTGCTCGACCAACTCGCCGAGCGCGGCCTGATCAACCGCCAGATCGATCCCGAGGATCGGCGTGCGCGCCGGATCACCATCACCGAGAAGGGCCGGTCCCTGATCATCAGGGCCCTGGATCAGCAGATCGCCCGGCACCGCGCGCTGAATGGGGTGTTGGAAATCGAGGAGCGGGAAGCGCTCAACGCCATCCTGCGCAAGCTGCTGGTGGCGATGGAACGCGCAGCCCGCTAGCCAAAACTCCGCGCGCCCGGTATGCAGGAGAGATGCTCCGCTTCGCCGCCAACATCTCCTTCTTGTTCAAGGAACTGCCATTCCTGGAGCGCTTCGCCGCCGCGGCCGAGGCGGGGTTCAAGCTGGTCGAGTGCCATTGGCCGTACGACAATCCCGTCGAGGCGTTGCGCGAGCGGCTGGAGCGCGGCCGGCTGTCGCTGGTGATGGTGAATACCGCGCCGGGGAATCTGGAAGCGGGCGATTTCGGGCTCGGCGCCGTGCCCGGGCGCGAGGCGGATTTCCAGTCGGCGCTGGACCAGGCCCTGCACTACGTCTCGGCGCTCGGCGCGACCCGCATCCATTGCATGGCGGGCAAGGTGCCGGTGACGGCGACGGCGCACCGCACCTTCATCGACAATCTGCGTCGCGGCGCGGACAAGGCTGCGGCTAAGGGCGTGACGTTGGTGATCGAGCCGATCAACACGCGCTCGGCGCCGGGCTATTTTCTCACCAAATCGCAGCAGGCGGTCGACATCATCCAGGAAGTCGACCGGCCGAACGTGAAACTGCTGTTCGACGTGTTCCATCTGCAGATCATGGAAGGCGACATCGTCACGCGGCTGGAAAAGCTGCTGCCGATGATCGGCCACGTGCAGATCGCCGCCGTGCCGTCGCGCGCCGAGCCGGACGAGGGCGAGATCAACTACCGCGCCGTGTTCGACGCGCTGGAGCGCATCGGCTATGACGGCGTGGTCGGGTGCGAATACCTGCCGCGCGCCGGCACCAGGGTGGGGCTGGCATGGCGCCAGAAGCTGGGGATCAGCGCCTGACGGCGAGAATGCCGGCGACCACGATCAGCGCCATGCCGCCGAGAGTAATGCCGTCCAGCACCTCGCCGAAGAACAGGATTCCCCAAAGCGCGGCAAATCCGACATAGGCAAAATCGAACGCCGCGACCGTGCCGGGCGGGCCAACCTGGTAGGCGATCGCGGAACCGACGCTGCCGATGACGATCGCCGCGCCCAACAGGGCCATGGCCAGCCATTCCGTCGCTCCCATCGGCGACCACGTGCCGACCAGGAACGAGGGCTCGAGAGCGCTCACCGGAGCCAGCGCGATCAAGGCCGTCGCCAGCAATCCGACCACGACGAACGAGACGTTGAGACTGAGGGACAGCACGAGCGGGTGCTCGTCCCGGCATTTCGAGCGGGTCAGGATCATGGCGAGGGCGTAGCAGACGGCGGAGGCGAGCGGCAACAGCGCGTAGGCGTTGAAGCCCTCCGCCTGCGGTTTCAGGATCAGCAGCACGCCGACGAAACCAAGGAGGATCGCGACCCAGCCCAGAGGGCGGATCCTGTCGCCCAGGAAGAGCGCGGCGAACAAGGTGATGAAAATCGGCAGCGTGTAATAGGTGGCGGCCGCGATCCCAAGGGCGAGATGCGCCAGCGCCGCGTAATAGGTCACCCACATCGTCGTCAGCAGCAGGCTGCGCAACGCGGTCCAGCCGATGTGGCGCGGCACCGCGGGCACGGCGCGAAATCGGACGCGCAGGATGGCGATCAGGACCGGAACCGTGATCACCGAGCGCAGAACGAAGATCTGCCACAGCACGAAACTGGCGCTGATCTGCTTGACCGCGGCATCGCCGAGCGACAGCGCGAGATTGGTCACCAGGATGACGGCGACCGCCAGCGCGATGTTGTCGCCGCCGGACGCGCCGAGGCGCGATGACGCCTGGCTTGGTACATCTTTGATTGGCTGCAAGATTCTCCCGTCCGCCGTCGGAACATGGCGCTGCCGGCGGCGAGACCAAATCTGACACCTGCTGGGTAAACCTACAAGCCGCTCAGGAACTCCTCGATCCTTTCCGCCACCGCGTTCGGCGTATCCAGCATCGCGAAGTGGCCGGCATCGGGCAAGTAGGAGAGCCGCGCGCCGGGAATGAGCGATTGCAGGCGCGGCGCGGTCTCCGGCGCGATCCAGCGGTCCTCGGCGCCCCACAGGATCTGGGTCGGCACCTTGATGCGCGGATAGCGCGTCTCGAGGAAGCCGGTGAAATCGTGATCGTACTGCGCGACCTGGCGGTAATACGCCGCCTGCCCAACGTCGCCGGTCCAGGGCGCGAGCAGCGCCTGCAGCGTTGCCTCGTCCAGCACCCGGCTGACGGCGGTGCGCAGATGGGCCGCCAGCATCGCCTCATGCACGTAGGCGGGCAGGGCCTGGAACACGCCGACATTGGCGCGCACCAGCAGCGAATAGGGCGTGCCCCAGGGATTGAGCGTCACGCCGTCGATGATGGTGAGGCTCGCGACCGGCACTTCCTCGGCGAGATGCGCGCCGAGCACGGTCGCGGCGCCGAAATCGTGGCCGACGAGATGCGGACGCTCGAGGCCGAGATGCGCGATCAACTCGGCGAGGACGTGGGCTTGCGCCCGCAGGCGCACATCCTGGTCCGCATATTTGTCGGAAGCTCCGTAGCCTGCGAGATCGTAGGTGATGACCTGCCAGCGGCCGGCGAGGCGCGGCCAGACTTTTCCCCACACGAAGGACGAACTGGGCGTGCCGTGCACCAGCACGAGCGGCGCGCCTTCGCCGTGGATATCGTAGCGGACGCGGCCCTGGCTGGAGGTGAAGTGTCGCGCGGTCGGCATCGGAGCACCATGAAGTCTGTTTCAGTAATGGTGCCAGTCTGAGCGCGATCGAGCGCCCAAATAAGCGAATTTTCTTGCGACTATACTTGAAGAAAGTTCATATATCGAAGCGCAGCCAGCCGATGGATTGTCATGCTGAAATTCCCGCCCTTCGCCCCTTTGAAGTCGTTCTTCGCGGCGGCGGAGGCGGCGGAATCCGGGCGGCTGCGCGCGGCGGCGAAACAGCTCGGTCTCACCGAATCCGCCGTCTCACACCAGGTTAAGCGGTTGGAGGAATTTCTGGGCGCGGCTTTGTTCGAGCGTCACGGGCGCGAGCTGCGCCTGACGGCGGCCGGCACGCGGTTCCACCACGCGATCCGCCCGGCGCTGGCGGCGATCCAGGCGGCGACCGGCGACATGATGACCGCACCGCGTCAGCATCGCGTCACCATCAGCACGCCAACCTCGGTCGCCGCGTTTTGGTTGATTCCGCGCATGGCGAAGCTGCAGCAGTCTCATCCGTCGATCGATCTGCAATTGGTGGCGACCAACCGTGTCTGCGATCTGGCGCGCGAGCAGATCGATCTTGCGATTCGCTACGGAGCGGGCCAATGGCGCGACCTCGATGT
>DASYRS010000052.1:0-4273 GCA_036004205.1 Dongiaceae bacterium | reverse complement strand
GTCCACCATGAGCACACCACCCAAAAAGAAACCCGAAGAACTTCGCAGCCAGCAATGGTTCGGCCGCCAGGACAGGGATGGCTTCAACTACCGCAGCTGGATGAAGGGCAAGGGCGTTCCGCACGACCAGTTCGATGGCCGCCCGGTCATCGGCATCTGCAACACCTTTTCAGAACTCACACCCTGCAACAGCCACTTCCGCACCCTGGCTGAGCAGGTGAAGATCGGCGTCTACGAGGCCGGCGGCTTTCCGCTCGAATTCCCGGTGATGTCGCTGGGCGAGACGCTGCTCAGGCCCACCGCCATGCTGTACCGCAACCTGGCCAGCATGGATGTGGAGGAAAGCATTCGCGGCAACCCGATCGACGGCGTCGTGCTGCTGGTCGGGTGCGATAAGACCACGCCGGCTCTGCTGATGGGCGCGGCCAGCTGCGATCTGCCGACCATCGCGCTCTCCGGCGGGCCGATGCTGAACGGCAAGTTCCGCGGCTGCGATGTCGGATCGGGCACCTCGGTCTGGCAGTTCAGCGAAGCGGTGAAGGCGGGCGAGATGACGCTCGCCGATTTCATGAGCGCGGAATCCGGCATGTCGCGCTCGCCCGGCCACTGCATGACCATGGGCACGGCCTCCACGATGGCGAGCATGGTGGAGAGCCTCGGCATCGGCCTGCCGGAGAACGCGGCCTATCCGGCGGTCGATTCCCGGCGCAAGCGCCTGGCGCATCTGGTCGGCAATCGCGCGGTCGAGATCGTGAAAGAGGATTTGCGCATCTCCAAGGTCCTGACGCGCGAGGCGTTCCAGAACGCGATCCGCACCAACGGCGCGATCGGCGGCTCGACCAACGCGGTCGTGCATCTGCTGGCGATCGCCGGGCGCCTCGGCATCGATCTCTCGCTCGGCGACTGGGACCAGTGGGGCAAGGAGGTGCCGACCATCGTCGACCTCATGCCGTCGGGCCGCTTCCTGATGGAGGATTTCTGCTATGCCGGCGGCCTGCCCGTGGTGCTGAAGGCGCTGGGCGAGCATGGCCTGCTCAACAAGGACGTCGTCACCATCAACGGCAAGACCATGTGGGACAACGTCAAGGATGCGCAGAACTATAATCAGGAGGTCATCCGGCCCTGGAACAATCCGCTGACCGCGCATGGCGGCATCGCGGTGCTGCGCGGCAATCTCGCACCCGACGGCGCGATCCTGAAGCCGTCGGCGGCGACACCCGCCTTGATGCAGCATCGCGGCCGCGCCGTCGTGTTCGAGGATATCAACGACTACAAGAAGAAGATTGCCGATCCCGATCTCGACATCGACGAGACCTGCGTGATGGTGCTGAAGAATTGCGGGCCGAAGGGTTATCCCGGCATGGCCGAGGTCGGCAACATGGGCCTGCATCCCAAGGTTCTGAAGAAGGGCATCACCGACATGGTGCGCATTTCCGATGCGCGCATGAGCGGCACCGCCTACGGCACCGTCGTGCTGCATACCTCGCCGGAAGCGGCGGCCGGCGGGCCGCTGGCGCTGGTGAAGGACGGCGACATGATCGTGCTCGATGTCGCCGGCCGGAAGCTGCATATCGAGGTCAGCGACGCCGAGCTCGCCAAGCGCCGCGCGCAATGGAAGGCGCCGAAGCCTCCCATGGAGGGCGGCTACCAGAAGCTCTACGTCGATCACGTGCTGCAGGCCGACAAGGGCGCCGACCTCGATTTCCTGGTCGGCAGCCGCGGTGCCGGCATCCCGCCGGAATCGCATTGAAGGAGGGGCAAGTTAGTCAACCTCGGCACAATGTATTTGCTCCTCCCCCACCTCGGGGGAGAGGGCCAAATCGTAGAAGTGAGTTGCGACAAGATTGAATCACCCTGGGCCAAGGTCGCGCCAGCGACCCAATAAAAAGATCGACCTGAAGCAACAACAGAACCGTTCTGATGAGGAGGAAAGAGATGCGTACCAGTATGAAGAAGGCCCTTTTGTCCATGGCCGCGATGGCTCTGGTCCTGGATGCCGGTGCGGCGCAAGCCGACACCTCCGGCAAGAAGATCGCGCTCAGCAACAACTACGCCGGCAATTCCTGGCGCCAGTCGATGCTGAAAAGCTGGGACAAGGTGACGAAGAAGGCGGTGGCGGACGGCATCGTCGCGGAAGCGACGCCGTTCACGACTTCCGAGAACCAGGTGACCGAGCAGGCCGCGCAGATCCAGAACCTGATCCTGCAGGGCTATGACGCCATCGTCATCAACTCCGCGTCGCCCGACGCGCTCAACGGCGCGGTCAAGGAAGCATGCGATGCCGGCATCATCGTCGTGTCGTTCGACGGCATTGTGACCGAGCCCTGTGCCTGGCGCGTCGCGGTCGATTTCAAGGCGATGGGCAAGTCGGAGATGGATTATCTCAAGGACAAGATGCCGAAGGGCGGCAATCTCCTGGAGATTCGCGGCCTGGCTGGCGTCTTCGTCGACGATGCGATCCATTCCGGCATCGAGGAAGGCGTCAAGGAGAACGCCCAGTTCAAGGTTGTCGGCTCGGTCCATGGCGACTGGACCCAGACGGTGGCGCAGAAGGCGGTCGCGGGCGTGCTGCCCTCGCTGCCAGACGTGGCCGCGGTCGTGACGCAGGGCGGCGACGGCTATGGCGCCGCGCAGGCCTTCAAGGCGGCCGGCCGCCCGACACCGCTCATCATCATGGGCAACCGCCAGGACGAGCTGGCCTGGTGGAAGGAGCAGAAGGACGCCAACGGCTACGAGACCATGTCGGTCTCGATCGCGCCCGGCGTCTCCACGCTCGCCTTCTGGGTGGCGCAGCAGATCCTCGATGGCAAGGAAGTGCCGAAGGATCTGACCGTGCCGTTCCTGCGCATCGACCAGGACAATCTCGAAGCCAATCTCGCCAACACCGAGAAGGGCGGAGTCGCCAACGTGGAATACACGCTGGAAGACGCCCAGAAGGTGATCGCGGGGAAGTAACGAGTATCGATTGATAAGAGTTGGTTTGACTCTGGGACCATGCTTCAGGCCACCGAAAAGATCGTCAGCCTTTCCGGCATGACGAAGAGCTTCGGCGCGGTTCGCGCGCTCGCCAATGTCGACCTCGCGGTCGGCGTTGGCGAGTGCCTGGGGCTGGTCGGCCATAACGGCGCCGGCAAGTCGACGCTGATCAACCTGCTGACCGGCACCCTGGCACCGGATGGCGGGGAGATCCGCGTCAACGGCGTCGCGCAATCCGCCGAGTACGGCGTGCGGCGCGCCAACGCTGAAGGCATCCGCTGCGTGTTCCAGGAGCTATCGCTCTGCCCGAACCTCAGCGTGGCCGAGAATACGCGCGTCTATCACAAGAGGCTGCGCGGCTGGGGCTGGCGCCGCGGCGCCGCCGATCTGGTGCGCCAGCGGCTGGACGAGATCTTTCCTGGCCACGGCATTTCGGCGCATGCGACGGTTGGGGACCTCGCGATCGGCCAGCGCCAGATGGTGGAGATCGCGCGCGCCTTCACCGTCACCGACAATCCGACGCGCCTGGTGGTGCTGGACGAGCCGACCTCCTCGCTCGACGCGGTCGCGGGCGAGCAGTTGCTCTCCTATGTGCGCACGTTCGTGGCCGGAGGCGGGTCGTGCCTGCTGACCTCGCACCTGCTCGGCGACATCCTCGATTATTGCGACCGCATCGTGGTCATGAAGGATGGCGGCGTGGTGGCGAACCGGCCGGCCGTCGAGTTCGACCGCGCCAGCCTGGTCGCCGCCATGGGCAATGTGGTGAGCGAGGCCCGCATCAAGGCGTACGAACGGGCGGCGGCCGCGCGCGGCGAGGCGCCGGTGGTGGTCCGCGCCGCGCCGAAGCAGCAAGCCGACCAGGCCGCCCTGGTCGCGCACAAGGGCGAGATCATAGGCCTCGCCGGCCTGGCTGGGCATGGCCAGACCCGCCTGCTGCTGCAGATCTACGAGGCGGCGGAGCGCAAACGCACCGACACGATGGTCACGGGGCCGGTGGCTCTGATCGCAGGCGACCGGCAGAACGATGGCGTACTGCATCTCTGGTCGATCGCGCGCAACATCTCCGTGCGCTCCATGCGCACCCTGGTGAAAGGCGGGCTGATCGACGGCGCTGCCGAGGCCGCTTTGGCGAACCAGTGGCGCGAGCGCATCCGGATCAAGACGCCCAGCATCGACAACAACATCCTGTCACTGTCCGGCGGCAACCAGCAGAAGGTGCTGTTCGCCCGCGCCCTCGGCTCCGATGCCGGCATCATCCTGATGGACGATCCGATGCGCGGCGTCGATGTCGGCACCA
>DASYRS010000051.1:0-2907 GCA_036004205.1 Dongiaceae bacterium | reverse complement strand
GGTCGGGCCGCAGGACGTGCTGATCCGGGTCAAGGCCGCCGGGTTCAACCCGACCGACTATCAGCTCCGGCAAGCCGGCCATCCCGATTTGACGCCGCCAATCGTGCTGGGTCGCGACGTGTCCGGCATTGTCGAAGCCTGCGGCCAGAACCCGATCGCCATCGTCATCCCCTGCCACCGCATCGTCGGCACCAACTGGCTCGGCGGCTATTCCAGCGAGCTCGGATTGAGCGCGAAGGAATATCTGCTGGATCTGGAACGGGGGCAGGGACGGTTGTTCTAGGCTGCGTCCTTGCGCGGCTTTGACAATTCCGTGCGCGGCTGATTCCATCGGCGTCCCTTTCGTATTGCCGCGAGCACTTCCTTGGGACCTCTCCTCGATCCGGTTCATTCCGATTCCGCTCTGCCCACCCGTGTCGATGTCGCCGTGATCGGCGGCGGCATCATCGGCGTGTCGGCGACCTTGTTCCTGGCGCGGCGCGGGATCTCCGTCGCCTTGTGCGAAAAGGGTGTGATCGGCGGCGAGCAATCCAGCCGCAACTGGGGCTGGTGCCGCACCATCGGTCGCGATCTGCGCGAACTGCCGCTGGCGATGGAGAGCCTGCGGCTGTGGGACGGCATGAATGCGCTGGCGGAGGCGGAAACCGGCTTTCGCCAGGCCGGCATCGCCTATCTGTGCGATGACCCGGCGGAACTGGCGCAGTATGAATCGTGGCTGGAGAAAGCCGCGGATCGATGCCGCGACTATCAGCACCTCGCGCGCATCCTGCCCGCAGGCGGCCTGGACAAGGTGGCGTCCGGCGCCACGCGGCGTTATGCCGGCGCGCTGCATGCCCCAAGCGATGGCCGCGCGGAGCCGCAGAAGGCGGCGCCGGCCATCGCCAACGTCGCGCGCCGGCTGGGCGCCGCGATCCTCACCGGCTGCGCGGTGCGCGGGCTCGACATCGCGGCCGGGCGCGTCGCCGGCGTGGTGACGGAAAAGGGGCGCATCGCCTGCGGCTCGGTCGTGTTGGCGGGCGGTGCGTGGTCGCGCCTGTTCTGCTCCACCCTCGGGGTGACGCTGCCGCAATTGAAGGTGCTGGCCTCGGTGCTGCGCACCAATCCCATCGCGGGTGGACCGGACGCGGCGTTGTGGGCAACCGGCTACGGCATCCGCCGGCGGCTGGACGGGGGTTTCAACATCGCCAACGGCAGCTCCAGCCTCACCGACATCGTGCCCGATTCACTCCGATTCTTTTTCCAGTTCCTGCCGGCGCTGAAACTGGAATGGAAGTCCCTGCGCCTGCGGCTGGGCCGGCGCTTTGTCGAGGAATGGCAGCAGTCGAAGCAGCTCGCTCCCGACCGGCCGACCGTGTTCGAGCGCGTGCGCATCCTCGACCCGGAGCCGGAGACGGCGTTGAGCGATGGCGCCCTGGCCGCGGTGAAGGCGGTCTTTCCGGCGCTGCAAGGCGCGACCGTCGCGCAGCATTGGGCCGGCCTCATCGACGTGACGCCGGATGCGGTGCCCGTGATCTCCCCGGTCGAGGCGGTGCCTGGCTTTTTCATCGCCACCGGCTTCTCCGGCCACGGCTTCGGAATCGGACCCGGCGCGGGCCGCCTGGTCGCAGACCTGGTTGCGGGCGACAGTCCGGTGGTCGATCCGTCGGCATACCGGTTGGCGCGCTTCCTCGACGGATCCAAGATCCGGATCGAAGGCGGGCTCTGACCCGCCACGGTCCGTTGGGGCGAAACCGCAAGAATCTCCAAGGCGGGAGCGGCGGGAACGTCTAGGATCGCGCGATCGGATTGTGCGATTTGCGAGCCGAACCATGACGACCGATTCCGGCCAGATTTTCGAGGGGCACTGCACCTGCAACTTCGTGCGCTATCGCATGGCGGGCAGGCCGCTGTTCGTGCATTGCTGCCATTGCCGCTGGTGCCAGCGCGAAACGGGCTCGGCCTTCGTGCTCAACGCCATGATCGAGGCCGATCGCGTCGTGCTGCTGCAAGGCGAGGTGGAGGTGGTGCCGACGCCATCCGAAAGCGGCAAGGGGCAAAAGATTTCACGCTGCCCGAAATGCCATGTGGCGCTGTGGAGCAACTATCCGGGCGGCGGCGATGCGGTGCGGTTCGTGCGCGTCGGCACCCTCGATGAGCCCGACCGCCTGCCGCCCGATATCCACATCTACACCATGTCCAAGCAGCCCTGGGTCGTCCTGCCGCCGGGCGTGCCGGCCTTTGCCGAGTTCTACGAGCTCGACCAGCAATGGCCGAAGCAAAGCCTGGAGCGGCTCGCGGCCCTGCGGGCGAAGCGGGCGCCCTGATCGCCGCGTTAGGACTTGATTCACCAATCATCGGGATGCTGCTCGGGCGCGTACGCGCCTAAGAGGGGAGCATCATGTCGTCGATTTCGGTCAAAGCCGTCATTGTCGGTGGATTGTTCGACGTGGTCACAAGCTTCGTCGCGGGGTTCATCCTGACGCTTGCGATCGCATTGTCGAGCGGTGTCCAAAACATCGAAGAGATCAAGCAAGCGAGCGGTTCGGAAACCGTACAGCTTGTAGCGACCGTTATCGGCGCGGCGATATCAGTTGCCGCCGGCTATCTGGCGGCACGAATGGCTGGCAGGGGCGAGCTGATCAACGGATCGCTCTCGAGCTTTCTTTGCGCGGCTATCGGCATCTACACCATCGCCGCCCGCTGGCCCGAACACGCCGAGGCGTCGGACTTCATCAAGCTGGCGGTTGTCCCGCCGCTCGGCCTGCTCGGCGGCTATCTGCGCCTGCGGCAGGTGCGGAGTTCGCGGCAATGACCGCCGCTGCTGCCCGGCCATCCTGAAGATCGCGGCGCAGATGCCGCTCGCGGCTGAAGGCGCAATTTCCTCCAAGTTTGACGTCCACGCGGGGTGCCAGAATGCCGGTCCCCTGC
>DASYRS010000050.1:0-4807 GCA_036004205.1 Dongiaceae bacterium | reverse complement strand
TCCCGCGAACAACGGGAAATAGGTGAGCGCCGCGATCAGGCAACCCGCCAGGATGATCTTCAGCCGTCCGATGCGGTCGGACAGCCATCCGAAGAAGACAAAGAACGGCGTGCCGATGAGCAGCGAAATCGCGATCAAGGTGTAGGCCAGCTGGCCGTCGACCTTGAGCGTGATGGTGAGGAAGAACAGGGCATAGAACTGGCCCGTGTACCACACCACGCCCTGTCCCGCGGTCGCGCCCAACAAGGCAAGCAACACATACTTGTTGTTGGGATAGCGCAGGAAGCTGTCGGTCAAGGGCGACTTCGAGCCCTTGCCTTCCGACTTCATCTTCTGGAACACCGGCGATTCATTGAGCTTCAGCCGGATGTAGACCGAGAAGATCAGCAGGATCAGCGAGACCAGGAACGGGATGCGCCAGCCCCACAAGCCGAACTCCTCAGGGGTGAGCATTCCGCTGAAACGGGCGAGGCCGATCACGAACAGTGACAGGAAGAAGCCGAGGGTTGCCGTGGTCTGGATCCAGCTCGTCTCGTAGCCGCGACGATGATCCTCGGAGTGCTCCGCGACATAGGTCGCTGCACCGCCGTATTCACCACCCAGCGCCAGGCCCTGCGCCAGGCGCAGTGTCACCAGCAGGACGGGCGCCGCCCAGCCGATGGTCTCGAAGGTCGGCAGCAGGCCGACCGCGAAGGTCGAGAAGCCCATCACAAGGATCGTGACAAGGAAGGTGTATTTGCGCCCGACCAGATCGCCGACCCGGCCGAAGACGATCGCGCCGAACGGCCGCACCAGGAAGCCGGCGGCATAGGTCGCGAAGGCAGCCAGCAACGCCGCGGTCGCATTCTCCTTCGGGAAGAACAGGGCGGCGAAGAATGGCGCCAGCGTCGCGTAGAGATAGAAATCGTACCATTCGAAAACGGTGCCCAGCGAGGACGCGAACACCACCTTGCGGACTTCCGAACGCGGAATGGAGGCGGTGACGCTGCCTCCCCGGCCGACCGCCATGTCTTGAGCGCTCATACGAGCCTCCTCCCGATCATGCGCTCGGGTGTATTCCCGGCGCTGGTTATTCCCGGTTTCCCCTGATTCAGGCCCTGGGGCGCGCGACCGGGACTCGCGCCTGGGCGGCCGCACTGCAGCCTGTTGGCGGGATACATCGCGGCACCCGTGAAGTGACCCTAGACTTTGGTCGGAGCGCCCGGCGGCCGGGCCTTGATCGATTGTGCGGCGCATCACAAAGGCCGATCCCCGGCCTTGCTTCCGATGCCCCAAAGGTGCGATTCTCTTGATGATTCCGGCCTTGGGCAGAGGGACTGCGCGGCGCAACCGCCAAGGAACCGGCCCAAGGACAAAGTAGCGCACTTAGCGACGAGGGGACCGTGGCCCGGACATTCCGGCAACATTATTGCTCGTGCGGCCTCCTGGCCGACCGGCGACTGGACTGATTGCCTATGTCCAGTCCAGCCAGCCAGCCTATCGACGCGAACGGAACGCTGACCGATCCGCTGGAATTCGCGGCGGCGCTCAGCCGGTCCTTCGCCCAGACCCAGGACATCAACGCCACGGTACGCGAAGCGCTCGGGCAGATCGTCAAGCTGCTGCGGGTAGAGGCCGGCGCCATCTTCCTGCTGGATGAGTTGCAGGCCAACCTCATCTGCCGCGCCTCCGCCGGCCCCGTCGACGTCACCGGCCTCAGCGTGCCCAACGGCAGCGGCGTCGTCGGCCGCGCCGTGATCGAAGACCGCATCCAGGTGGTCGAGCACGCCTACGAGGACCAGGCCTTCTTCGCCGAGGCCGACCGCAAGACCGGCTTTGTCACGCGCTCCATCCTCTGTGCGCCGATGAGCGTCGGCCACACCGTGATCGGCGCCGTCGAAGTTCTTAACAAGCAGAACACCAAGCCCTTCAACGCCGAAGACCAGAACCTGCTGCGCGTGGTCGCGGCCTCTTCCGCGCTTGCTATCTCCAATGCGCGCATGGCCGACCGTCTGGTCGCGCAGGAGCGCCTGCAGCGCGAGGTCGAGCTGGCGGCGGAGATCCAGCGCCACCTGTTGCCGGCGGAGGAGGATGCGACCTCGCCGATCTGTGGGCTGGTGCGGCCGATCCAGGAAGTGTCGGGCGACTTCTACGACCATTTCGAACTGCCGGACGGCACCATCGCCTTCGCCATCGGCGATGTGTCGGGCAAGGGGCTGAACGCCTCGCTGCTGATGTCCCAGACCGCCAGCCTGTTCCGCTGCCTCGGCAAGACCGTGCGCGATCCGGCGCGCCTGATGGCAATCCTCAACCGCGAGATCTGCCAGACGGTGAGCCGGGGCATGTTCGTGACCATGGTCTCCGGCCTTTACGATCCGGCGACCGGACGTCTGCGGTTCGCCAATGCCGGCCATATCCCGCCCTTGCTGCGCCGGCCGGACCAGCGCTCGATCGAGATGCCGGCCGACAGCCCGCCGCTCGGCATCCTGCCGAACTCGAAATACGAGACCGAAGAGGTCGACCTCAACGGCGCGCAATTCGTGCTGTGCACCGATGGCGTCACGGAATTCCGCTTTGGCGATGAGGAGCTGGGGACCCAGGGGCTCGACCTGCTGCTCGACACCGCCCGCGGCAAGCCGCTGTTGCAGCGCCTCAATGCCGTGGTCGAAGAGCTGCAGCGCGCCGGCTGGCGCTCGCGCGACGACCTGACCCTGCTGGCTATCGACGATTCCATGGCGGCCAGGAGCGTGGAGCAGCGCGCCGAAAGCGAGCGCGCCCAGCCGGATTCCAGCGATTTCCTGTTCGGGCTCTCCTTCCCCGCCGATCCGAAGCGGCTGAAGCTGATCCGCCCCGCCATCCGGGCGGCCGCGGAAGCCTGCGGCTTTGACGAAAATGAAACGGATGACGTGTTATTGGCGGCTGGCGAAGCGATCGAGAACATCATCATTCACGCATATGGCAACCGCCGGGGCGAGATTGCGCTGGCGGTCCATCGGATGGCGGACGGGCTGATGCTGCGAATTCGGGATTTTGCGCCAAACGTCGATCCGGCTAAGATACAGCCGCGAAAACTCGAGGATGTGCGTCCGGGGGGGCTTGGGACACACTTCATTCGCGCTGTCATGGATGATGCCAGCTTCATCCCCCTGCCGGATGGGGAGGGCAACCTCTTGGAACTGGTCAAGCGCAAGAGGTAGGGCATGGCTGTCGCAAGCATCACAGAGCAATCCGGCCGTACCGTCGTCGCCCTCTCCGGCGAAATCGACATGGAGGAGGCCCCCAAGGTGCGCCGCGCCCTGCTCGACAGCATGAAGCAGAAGCGCGACATCCTGGTCGATCTCGCCCAGGTGACCTATATCGATTCATCCGGCATCGCCAGCCTGATCGAAGGGCTGCAGGCCGCGCGCAAACAGAAGAACGACCTCGCCCTGGTCTCGGTCAGCCAGCGCGCCCGCCGCGTGCTGGAGCTGGCGCGGCTCGACAAGGTCTTCACCATCCACGCCGATCTGGCGACCGCTCTGGCCGTGACGAAAAGCTAGAGCCCAGCGATGGCCGCCGTTCTCAAGTTCTTCGATGCGATCGGCCGGCGGACCGCCAAGGGCTTCGACGAATGGGGCTTCGGCGCCTCGCTGCTGGCCGAATCCATCGTCTGGGTTTTCATCGGCCGCTTCTATCGCCAGCCGGTGCGCTTCACCCACACCTTTGCCGAGATGATGCGTTTCGGCGTCGCGGCGCTGCCGATCGCGATGCTGCTGGCGGCCACCATCGGCCTGATGCTGGCGATCCAGAGCCTCTATTCGCTCGGCCTGTTCGGCGCGCAGAACTTCGCCTATATCGGGATCGCGCTTTCGGTCACGCGCGAATTCTCGCCGCTCATCATGGGCATCCTGATCGCTGGGCGGTCCGGTTCCGCCATCGCCGCGCGGCTCGCCACCATGACCATCAACCAGGAAGTCGACGCGCTGCAGGTCATGGGCATCAACCCGGTGCGCTTCCTGGTGGCGCCGATGCTGATCGCCCTGGTCGTCATGCTGCCCTGCCTTGCCATGATGGCCAATCTGATGTCGATCGGCTCGGCCGCGCTCTATGTCTCGGCCAGCCTGGACAAGTCGCTCGGCTCCTACATCTACGACACGCTGCAGATCCTGAAATCCGACGACGTCTGGCACGGCATCATCAAGTCCTCGTTCTTCGGGTTGCTGATCGGATTGATCGGCGTCATGAACGGCGCCAGCGTCACCGGCGGCGCGGAAGGCGTGGGGCGCGTCACCACCCGATCGGTCGTGCAGGCGATCACCGCGATCGTGATTTCGGACATGGTCATCGGCTATTTGAGTACGCACTGATGGCCCTCGCCGCGCCCGAACCGGAAACCATCTGGAAGCCCACGATCGAGGAGCTGGCAAGCCGCCCGATCGTGATCGAGGTCGACCACCTCGATTGGTCGTTCGGCTCCCGCCAGGTGCTGTTCGATGTCACCATGAAGGTCCATGAGGGCGAGATCATGGTGATCATGGGCGGCAGCGGCTCCGGCAAGACTACGCTGCTGCGCCACCTGGTCGGCCTGATGCCGCCGGCGCCGGGCAAGGTCAAGCTGTTGGGCCAGGATATCGGCAGGTTGAAAGCGCTGGAGAAAATGGAGCTGCGCCGCAAGATCGGCGTCGCGTTCCAGTTCGGCGCCCTGTTCAGCTCCATGAACGTCGCGGAGAACGTGAAGCTGCCGCTGCGCGAGCTGGCGCATCTCGACGAGAAGACCATGGACATCATGGCGCGGCTGAAGCTCGAGGTCGTGAACATGTCCGGCTTCGGCAACCTGATGCCGGCGGAG
>DASYRS010000049.1:0-3219 GCA_036004205.1 Dongiaceae bacterium | reverse complement strand
ATAGGAGGTGGTGGTCACGTCGTGGCTCGCATCGAGGCGTCCGAGGCGATGGCTCCTCGGAATGAACATCAGCGGGCCGTTGAACTCGTTCGCTTCCGCCAGGAACAGGGCGATATTCATGGCGCGCGGGATCGGCATGTCGTCGTCGTTGTACCAGGTCGCGTAGTCCTGGTGCCATTGCCAGACGGCGCCGTCGAAGGCCGCCTTTGCGTTGATCTTGAACTGATGCATGTACAGCTTGTCCGAATCGAGAAGCTGCATGCCCGGCTCCACCAGCCGCGGATGGCGCGCCACCATTTCGTAGACCGGGTTCCAGGTTTGCACATAGAAGGCGGAGCGCGGCGATTTGGAATCCTTCTCGCGAATCACCTCTGGCCGCTCCTGCGCGAACATGCCGGGCAGCTCGCCGGTCAGCAGCGCCATCTCCTCCGCCGAGAACACGTTCGGCAGGAACAGATAGCCTTCGGTCTCGAAGGTGGCGATCTGTGCGGCGCTCAACTTCATCGAGCCTTCCTCCTCTTGCCTGCCGATCTTCCCGAGCTCGCTGGTCCAGGCCCGGTGGGTGAATCCATCGTCACCAAGGCGGTGAATTTCGCCGACGCGTTGTCCGCGTGATGGCGCGCCTGCGCCTCCGCACGATCCGCATCGCCGCTCATCACCGCGTCCAGGATCGCCTGGTGCTCGTCCCACACGTCGCGCATCGGGTAGTGCTGCAGATAGCCGCCGATCAGCCTGCGGATATGGTGCCAATGCAGCGCGGCCGTTTCCGCGATCATCGGGTTGCCGCACAGATCGTAGAGCAGGCGGTGGAACCGCATGTCGGCCTCGATCATGCGCTTGACCGATCCCGAGGCGAAGGCGGCCCGTCCCTCCGCGATCAAGGCGGGACCCCACAACCGCGCCTCCGCGCTGCTGCGCTGGGCGGCGCCCCGGCAGGCCGCGCCATCGAGCGCGCTGCGCAGTTCGTAGAGGTGCGAAATGAAATCGGCGTCGAGCGGCGAGACGACGACGCCGCGCCGGCCGGTCTCGCAGACGAAACCCTGGATCTTCAGCAGCGCCAGCGCCTGCACGATCGGCTGGCGCGATACGTTCAGCTTCAGCGCGAGGTCGTCCTGGTTGATGCGGGCGCCGGCCGCCAGCTCTCCGCCGCAGATCGCATCGAGGATCGCGTCGTAGGTCCGATCGGTCAGCGACCGCTCAAGTCCCAGGTGCCGCATGCCTTCTCCCCGCCAAGGAGCGCCTCGGGTGTCCGTGATGTCGTATACGGTACACACTACAAGACGAAAATCAAGAGCCCGGCATCGGCCAGGACTGGAGGATCTAGCTGGCGCGCTGGAAATGGCCGGCGAAGTCGCGGGCGATGATGGTTTCCCAGCCGCCATTGTAATCGTCGCGCTTGGCCTGCGCGTCTTTGCCCAGCGCTTCCCAGCCGCGGTGCACCAACCGCACCCGCGTCGCGCCGGATTCCGCAGCGAAGCTGAGCTCGAGCACGGTGTGGGGGTCGCTGGCGCGCCCGGGGTGCCAGGTCATGGAAAAACCGCTCGGCGGCGACCAGGTGAGGACGCGGCCCCAATCGCTGGTGCCGCCATCCTCCGTCGTCTCGTAGACGCGGCCACCGATCGCGGGCTCGATGGTGATGGTCCGCGCCTTCGCCTGGCCGACGGAATGGGTCTTGATCGGCCACCATCGAGCGATCTCGGCCGTGAAGGCGTGGAACGCACGCGCCGGATCGCAGGGGACGAGCACGCTCTTCTCGACCGGCGGCACCGTGAAGGCGGCGATGCTGCTCATGATGGACGCTCCTTCTCCACATGGCGCGCGAAGGCGGCGAGCGCATCCGACCACAGCTCGTCGAGATAGGCGCGCAATTCGCCCAACCCTTCCGGTGCGATGGCGAAATAGTGCCGCGTGCCGGCCCGCGTCTCGGCGACCAGCCCGCTTTCCTTCAGCACCTTCAGATGCTGCGACACCGCCGGGCGGCTGATCGTCATGCCCGCCGCGATCTCGCCCACCGCGCGCGGGCCGGCGCGCAGCTTGTCCAGGATCTCCCGGCGCGTAGGATCGCCGAGGGCCTCGAGGATGGCAGATCGGTAAGGCATGACATACCGTAAGTCTATACTTACTATATGTCAACGGTCGCCGCCGAACCATCTTGCCCGGCAGAACGGGCTAATTCCTGGGCAGCGACTTGCGAAACGCCTCGAGCTGGCCGATGCGCCCATACCACGCGGCGATGCGCGCGCCTGGCGGAATGGCATCCGCGAAACCCAGCTGGAACAGGTTCGACCCGACCGACAAATCGGCGATGGTGGGCGCGGCACCGGTGAGGAAGTCATCCGTCCGCAATCCGTCCTCGAGAATGGGACCCAGCTCCCGCAGCCTTGTCTCGCCGCGCGCGATGGCGTCCTGGTCGCCCTTCTCGCGCAGGAACACCTTGTTGCGCACGATGTCGACGACGGCGGGCGACAAGCGGCTCTGATTCCAGTCCAGCCACTGATCGACCCGCGCGCGATGCTTGGGCTCGCCGGGATACCACTCCGTCAAGCCGTGCTTGTGGCAGAGATAGCGCAGGATGGCGTTCGATTCATGGAGCTTGAGATCGCCGTCCAGCAGCGTCGGCACCTGGTGATTGGGATTGATCGCCAGATAGGCCGCCGACAGATGTTCGCCTTTTGCCATGTCGACATGGCGCAATTCATACGGCAGCGCGGCCGCCTCCAGCAGCGACACGACGCGTCGCGCATGCTGCGAATATGGGAAGTGATAGAGAATGTACATGGGATCCTCCGTTGCGTAACCGCAGCGGAGGAGTTCTAGCACAATCTGCTGACATTTCCTGTCAGCAGGTCGAAGCCTCCCGGCTAGCGCACATGCACCATGGTCGCCAGCGCGGCGAACGCGGCCGAGGTCACGATGTCGTTGACGGTCGCGCCCATCTGGACGATCTGCACCGGCTTCGCCAACCCGACCAGAACGGGCCCGATCACCGTCTCGCCCAATTGCTTCATCAGCTTGGCCGTGATGTTGGCGGAATGCAGCGCGGGCATGATGAGGATGTTGGCCGGGCCGCCCAATCGCGTGAAGGGATAGAGCCCCTTCATCAGGCCGTAGTCGAGCGCGACGTCGGCCTGCATCTCGCCCTCGTATTCGAAGTCGACATGGCGGCCGTCCATCACCTCGACCGCCTCGCGGATGCGCTCGGCCTTTTCGAGCGGCGGA
>DASYRS010000048.1:0-5225 GCA_036004205.1 Dongiaceae bacterium | reverse complement strand
GCCCAGCTGCCCGACAGCCCGAGATGCTGGAGATAGCGCAGCGGCACCCAATAGACGCCCCACACCGCTCCGCACAGCGCGACCGCGCAAGAGGCGGCCCAGGACTGCATCGGTGTTGTGGGCAAAGGCGCCATGCGAAGGCGGCTACACCGCGCACCAGCCGCCATCGACCGGCAGCACGGTGCCCGTGATGAACGACGATGCGTCGGATGCGAGGAAGATGGCGACGCTGACCACCTCTTCGACCCGGCCGCGCCGGCGCATCGGCGTATTGCGCCGGATCATCTCCTCCACTTCGGGATCCCGGTCGTCCTTTTCCGCGCGCATGACGTGCTCGAGATAGCCCGGATTGAAGGCATTCACCCGGATGTTGCGCTCGCCCCATTCCAGCGCCAGGGTACGCACCATCTGATCCACGCCGCCTTTGGAGATGTTGTAGGTCAGCAGTTCCGGAAACGCGACCAGGCTGGCGTTGGACGAGGTCATGACGATCGACCCGCCGCCTTGCCGCGTCATCTGTCGCTCCGCCGCCTGCGCGCAATAGAAATAGCCACCGACATTGGTCCGCAGGGTCTGCTCCAGCTCGTCCGCGGTCGCGCGTTCCGCGAGATTGGGCATGATGATGCCGGCGTTGCAGACGAGGATGTCGAGCCGTCCGAACTCGGCGACCGCTTTCTCGATCAAGGCGGCGCAGGCCGACGGATCGGCAACGTCCGTCGCGACCGAGATCGAACGTCCGCCGGCGGCGCGTATTTCGGCGGCGGCGGAATCCGCATCGCTTGCCGTCCGTGCGCTGGTCACGATTGCGGCGCCGGCTTCCGCCATGCCTTTCGCGATCGCGCGGCCCAGCCCGCGGCCGGAGCCGGTCACGACCGCCACTTTGCCCGCCAGGCTGAAGCGTGAAAGGGATGTGCTCATGCTCTGTCCTTGCCCTCAGTCCCGATAGTCCGGCGCTTCCCGGTCCAGGATCGCCTTGATTTCGGCCAAATGGTCCTCCGCCAGATGAGGATAGTCCAGCCATTGCTGGGCGGTCGCCTGCGCGACCTCGTGTGATGCGATCCGCAGCGGCCGGTTGCTGGCGTAGCAGGTCATCAAGGTCTCGGCCGCGCGCTCGAAGTAATACATCTCGTCGAACGCCTGCGCGATCGATGGGCCGGCGACCAGGATTCCATGGTTGCCCATCATCAGCACATTCCTGTTCCCGAGCAGCCGGGCCAGGCGATCACCTTCCGCGTTCGCCAACGCCATGCCGGCATAGGTGTCGTCCATCGCCACGCGGCCGTAGAATCGCATGGTGTTCTGATCGATCGGATTACATCGTGCTGTCGGCAAGCCCGGCCAAAGCGGTCGAGTATTTCGGATGCTGGTGCATGACGCAGCGCGCCTGGGGCAACAGCGCATGGAGCCTTCCGTGGATGTACCAGGCGGTCGGATCGGGCGCATCGGGGCGGCTCAACGTCGCCTGGTCGTTGGCATCCAGAAGGAGCAACTCGCTAGCGCGGACACGGGAGAAGTGCCGGCCACGGGGGTTCATCAGGAACTTGGAACCGTCGGGCGAGACGGCGACGCTGAGATGATTGGCGACGGCCTCGTGCATGCTGATGCGGGCGAACCACCGGAACGCGGCGGCCAGGTCCACTCGGGCGCGCTGAATCTCCGCTGCCGAGGCCAGGCCGTCGGCGCGCGGCGCCTTCATCACACTCATGCCTGACTTCCGTTCGATATCATCGCTGCATGGTCTCCCATTTCGGATGGATCCAGATCGGGGTCTCGACCGGCGGCAACGGTTTCTGGCCCTTGATCAGGTCGGCGGCGCGCTCCGCGATCATGATGGTCGGCGCATTGGTATTGCCGCTGACGATCGAGGGCATGATGGAGGCATCGACCACGCGCAGCCCGACAACGCCATGGACTCGCAGCTCGTCATCCACCACGGCGGATTGATCGCTCGTGATGCCCATCTTGCAGGTGCCGACCGGGTGATAGCAGGTCTCCACCGCCTGCCGGACCCACGCATCGATTTCATCCCTGCCGCGCACGCCGGGTCCCGGGAACAGCTCCGCACCGCGATAGGGATCGAGCGCTTTCTGAGCCAGGATCTCGCGCAGCAACTCCACGCTGAGCCGAAAATCCTCGCGGTCGCGCGGGCTCTGCAGGTAGTTGAAGCGGATCGAAGGCGGCTGGCGCGGATCGGCGCTGCGGGCTTCGACCTTGCCCAGGCTTTCGGGGCGCAGAAGATCGATATGGACCTGGAACGAGTGCTCGGGCCGCGTTTCGACCGTGCCCGGCAGGACCGCCAGCGGCATGAAGGTGAATTGCAGATCGGGATGCTCGATCCCGGCGCGGCTGCGGATGAAGCCGCCGGCCTCGAAATGATTGGTCGCCGCCGCGCCCGACTTCGCCAGGAACCATTGCAAGCCGGTTAGATACTTGCCCGGCGCGCGCGCCTTCGAGGCCAGCGTGACGGGCTGCTTGCAGGCATGCTGGATGACGATGTCCGGATGATCGTTGAGGTTGGCGCCGACGCCTGGCAGATCGTACCTGACCGCTATTCCCAGACGCTGCAGCAGATCGGCGGGCCCGATACCGGAGAGCTGCAATAATTGCGGAGAGTTGATCGCGCCGCCGCAAAGGATGACTTCGCGCTCCGCCGTGGCGGTTCGGCCGCCATTCGCGACGGCATAAGCGATCCCTGTCGCGCGGTCGCCGTCGAACAGGATCTCCAGCGCCAGCGCGCCGGTGACGATGGTCAGATTGGGCCGCGACCTGATCGGGTCGAGATATCCGCGCGCCGTGCTCCAGCGGCGGCCTCCATGGGTGGTGCGGTCATAGGGACCGAAGCCTTCTTGCTGTGCGCCATTGCAATCGGGCGTGTAGGGATAACCGGCCTGCTGCCCCGCCTCGATGAAGGCCTCGCCCAGACCGCCGGTGCTGCCGTTGGGCGTGGTGACGCGCAGCGGTCCTTCCTTGCCGTGATAGTCGTCGGCTCTGCGCTGGTTGTTTTCGGCGCGGCGGAAATAGGGCAGCACATCGGCATAGCTCCAGCCGCGGCAACCGGACTGCGCCCAGCGATCGTAGTCGCGCGCGTGCCCACGCACATACATCATGCCGTTGATCGAAGAGGAGCCGCCGAGCACGCGCCCACGAGGATGGCTGAGTCGCCGATTATCGAGATAGGGTTCCGGCTCCGATGTATAAGCCCAGTTGAACCGGTCGTCAGCCAGCAGCCGTCCCAGGCCCGACGGCATGTCGATCGCCCAGTTGCGGTCAGCCGGGCCCGCTTCCAGCAGCAGGACGCGAACCTTCTCATCCTCTGTCAGGCGCGCAGCCAGCACGCACCCGGCCGACCCGGCGCCGACGACGATGTAGTCGAACGCGCTCATAGGCTCGGATGCACCGCTTGATGGACGAGCCTGTGGAAGTGGTGGACCAGGTGTTCGCTCTCATTGCTGCGTTCCGGGTCGATCAGATAGCGGCCCTGGTTGTAGCCGAAGGAGCGAAGGCCGCGCTGCTGGGTGACGTTGAGCTGGATGTCCTCGGGGCCAAGCTGCTCGTTCATCCATTTGATGCAGGCCTTGGTCACGTCGGGCATTGGCCGGTCCGGCCCATAATAGCCGAAGCGCAGCAGCGATTTTTCCGGCTCCAGCGGAATCATCAGGAACGTCCCGCAAATGTCGGCGAACGGGAAGCAATAAAAGGTGGTGTTGGGCCAGATGCCGATATTGAAGAACCAGTCGGTCTGCCAGGTTGCGCCATCCAGCGGCGCGCCATAGGCCGATGTCAACGCCGGCTTCGGCGGGCCGATATAAGTCCACCACTTGTCGTGCGCTTCGAGGCTGTACTTCTTGAATTCGATCAGCGCCGCCAGTTCCTTGTGCACCGGCCCGGACAGGCCGAAATGATAGCCCTCGATCGAATTGTCCATGATGACTTTCCAGTTGGCTGGAACCACCACGTCGACTTCATCGATCAGCTTCATGCCGGCGAGGTCGGGCAGATACTGCGCCATCTTGGCGTCCGCGCCCTGGCCGATCTCGGCCAGTGGCGCCGCGTCCGGATCGAAATTGACGAAGACGAAGCTGCCTAAAATCTCCGTGCGCACGCCTTTGAGGCCGTAATCCTTGCGGTCGAAATCCGGGAGCCGCTCCGACCGCGGCGCGCTCTTCAGGTTTCCCTCCCGGCTGTAGCACCAGGAGTGATAGCCGCAGCGCAATACGCTGCCGAGCTGCCCGCGCCGCGCGGCCAGCAGGCGGTTGCCGCGATGCTGGCACACGTTGTGGAAGCCGCGGATCACGCCGTCATCGCCGCGCAGCACCACGATGGTCTGGTCGAGGATATCGAAAGTCAGGAACTGACCCGGCTCGGCCAGCTCGTTCACGTGCCCGACGCAATGCCAGGCCGGATAGAAAATGCGTTCGCGCTCGGCCCTGAAGATCTCCTCGTCGTAGAAATAGCGCGCGGGCAGGGTCAAGGCGCGCTCCGGCGCGGTCTCGGGCCAATCGATGGATTTGGCGGGAATCATGCGCGGAACTTGTCCTTTCGGGGTGTCGCTTGACCAAAGGCTAGGAGGGTGCGACAAATCGGCTTGATCCAAAACGTCACCCGTTCGTCGTAATTAATCAGAAGGTCGTCATGGCCGACGCCCCGCGATCGGTGGGAGTGCTGCTGCTGCCGGACTTTTCGCAGTTCAGCTTTGCCGCGGTGACGGAGCCCTTGTTCGTCGCCAATTGGCTGAGCGGCCGCGATCTCTATCGCTGGCGCACCTTGTCGCTCGACGGCAAGCCGGCGCGCGCCAGTTCGGGGCAAAGGCTGCCGGTCGATGCCGGCATCGCCGAAATGAGCAAGTTCGACATGCTGCTGGTCCTCGCGAGCTTCGATGTGAAGCGCCTGACGAGGGATCATGCGCTCAAATCCTGGCTGCGCCGGGTGGCGCGGCACGGCGCGACCATCGGGAGCATCGAGACGGCCAGCGAAGTGGTGGCCGCGGCCGGTCTGCTCGACGGCCTATCTGTGGCGGTCCACTGGGACAATCTGCAGGGCTTTGCCGAATCGCATCCCGGCTGCCGGGCGGTGTCACAGCTCTATACCGTTGAGGACGACCGATTGACGTGCGCGGGCGTCAGCGCCGCGGCCGACATGATGCTGAACTGGATCGCCCAGGACCAGGAGGCTTCGCTCGCCACCGAGGTCGCTGCGCATCTGATGCTGCCCGGCTGGAGGCGCGG
>DASYRS010000047.1:0-6660 GCA_036004205.1 Dongiaceae bacterium | reverse complement strand
AGGTCGAGGGGCGCCTGCACCCGATCAGCCAGACCATCGACGAGATCGTCGCCATCTTCGGCGAGATGGGCTTCGAGGTCGCGGAAGGCCCGGACATCGAGGACGATTTCAAGAACTTCACCGCGCTCAACATCCCGCCGGATCATCCGGCGCGCCAGATGCAGGATACCTTCTATCTGCCCAAGAAACCGGGCGAGACAGAGGCGATGGTGCTGCGCACCCATACGTCGCCGGTGCAGGTCCGCACCATGATGTCGAAGAAGCCGCCGATCCGCGTGATCGTCCCCGGCCGCTGCTATCGGTCGGACTCGGACATGACCCACACGCCGATGTTCCATCAGGTCGAAGGACTGGTGATCGACGAGACCACCCATATGGGCCACCTCAAGGGCTGCCTGGTCGATTTCGTGCGCGCGTTCTTCGGCATCGAGGACCTGCCGGTGCGGTTCCGCAATTCGTTCTTCCCCTTCACCGAACCGTCGGCGGAGGTCGATATCGGCTGCGACCGCTCGGGCGGCGAATTGAAGCTGGGGCAAGGCAAGGATTGGCTGGAGATCCTGGGCAGCGGCATGGTGCATCCGAAGGTGCTGAGCAATTGCGGCATCGATCCCACCAAGTACCAGGGCTTCGCCTTCGGCATGGGGATCGAGCGCATCGCCATGCTGAAATACGGCATCCCCGATCTGCGCACCTTCTTCGACGCCGATCTGCGCTGGCTGAAGCACTATGGCTTCGTGCCGCTCGACGTGCCCTCGATGACCGGGGGGCTGACGCGATGAAGTTCACTTTGAAGTGGCTGAAGGAGCATCTCGACACCAATGCCGATGTCGGGACGATCGCGCGCACGCTCACCATGATCGGGCTCGAGGTCGAGCATATCGAGGACCGCGCCAAGGACCTGGCGCCCTTCACCATCGGCTACGTGGTCGAAGCGGTGCAGCATCCGAATGCCGACAAGCTGCGGGTCTGCAAGGTCGATACCGGCCAGGGCGTGGTGCAGGTGGTGTGCGGCGCGCCCAACGCGCGCACCGGCATGAAGGGCGTGTTCGCGCCGGTCGGCAGCTTCATCCCCGGCACCAAGCTCGACCTCAAGAAGGGCGTGATCCGCGGCGTCGACTCTAACGGCATGCTGTGCTCGATGCGCGAAATGGGCCTCGGCCAGGACCATGACGGCATCATCGACCTGGCGGCCGATGCGCCGGTGGGCCAGAGCTTCGCCGCCTACATGGGCTATGACGATCCGGTCATCGAGATCAAGCTGACGCCGGACCGCGCCGACTGCCTCGGCGTGCACGGCATCGCGCGCGACCTCGCCGCCGCCGGCCTCGGTACGCTGAAGCCGTTCGACCAGACGCCGATCAAGGGCACCTTCGAGCCGCCCTTGAAGTGGCAGCGCACCGACGTCGGCCACGCCTGCCCGCTCGCGGTCGGGCGCTATTTCCGCAACGTGAAGAACGGCCCCAGCCCGCAATGGCTGCAGGAGCGGCTGATCGCCATCGGCCTCAGGCCCATCTCCGCGCTGGTCGACATCACCAACCTGGTGACCTACGACCTCAACCGGCCGCTGCACGTGTTCGACGCCGACAAGGTGACGGGCAATCCCACCATGCGCATGGCGCGGGCGGGCGAGAAGGTGCTGGCGCTGGACGGCTTCGAGTACGAGATCGAGCCCGGCATGGTGGTGATCGCCGACGATCATCGGGTCGAGGCGATCGGCGGTATCATGGGCGGCGAGCTCTCCGGCGTCACCGCCGAGACGCGCAACGTGTTCCTCGAGGCTGCGCTGTTCGATCCGGTGGCGACCGCGCGCACCGGGCGCAAGCTCGGCGTCAACTCCGATGCGCGCTACCGGTTCGAGCGCGGCGTGGACCCGGAATCCGCCGATTGGGGCATCGAGGTCGGCACGCGCCTGATCCTCGAGCTGTGCGGCGGCGAGGCGAGCTTCGTCACGCGCGCCGGCCAGCGGCCGGAATGGCATCGCGTCATCGGCTTCCGGCCCGAGCGCTCTGCAACGCTGGGCGGCGTCGATGTGCCGGCGAGCCGGCAGAAGGAGATCCTCTCCAAGCTCGGCTTCGGCGTCGAAGAGACCAGCGTCAAGAATTGGCGCGTCACGCCGCCGTCCTGGCGCCTGGATGTCGAGGGCGAGGCGGATCTGGTCGAGGAAGTGATCCGCATCAACGACTACGACAACATTCCCGTGGTCTCGATGCCAAAGCTCTCGGCCCTGCCCCATCCCGCGATCACGCCGCAGCAGCGGCGGGTGCCGATGGCCAAGCGCCTGCTGGCGACGCGCGGGCTGCTGGAGGCCGTGACCTTCAGCTTCATGCCGAGCGCGATCGCCAGGCTGTTCCAGCCGAAAGGCGCCAATGTGCCGCTGGTGATGCTGGCCAACCCGATCAGCGCCGACCTCGACGCCATGCGGCCCTCGATCCTCGGCAACCTGCTGACGGCGGCGGCGCGCAACGCGTCGCGCGGCTTCGCCGATATCGGCCTGTTCGAGGTCGGCCCATCCTATCTCGACGACACGGAGAAAGGCCAGGTTCTCTCCGCGACCGGCGTGCGCGTTGGCCTCTATCGCGCGCGCCATTGGGAGGGCAAGCCGCGCGACGTCGATGCCTTCGATGCCAAGGCCGACGCACTGGCTCTGCTGCAGACCTTCGGCGCGCCGGTGGACAATCTGCAGGTGCTGGCCGAAGCGCCGGGCTACTATCACCCCGGCCGCTCGGCTGTGATGAGGCTCGGCCCTACAATCCTGGCGCAGTTCGGCGAATTGCATCCTAATGTGCTGAAGGCCTGCGACATCAAGGGGCCGGCGGTCGGCTTCGAGGTGTTCCTCGACCGCATTCCGCTGCCGCGCTCCAAGGGCCCTGCGCGGCAACTGCTCGACGCCTCGCCGTTCCAGCCGCTGGAGCGCGACTTTGCGTTCCTGGTGGACGCGACGGTGCCGGCCGACAAGCTGACCCGCGCCGCGAAGAGCGCCGACAAGGCGCTCATCACCGAGGCCAAGGTGTTCGACCTGTTCCAGGGCGGCGCGCTGCCCGAGGGCAAGAAGTCGATCGCCTTCTCCGTGATCATCCAGCCGCGCGAACGCACGCTGACCGACCAGGAGATCGAAGCGCTGAGCGCGAAGATCGTCGCGGCCGTGAACAAGGCGACGGGCGGGGAACTCAGGAAGTAGCGCTGTTGCCGCGTCTCCTACCGGCCCAGACATAAACCGAGGCCCTGTTTGATCGCGAACCGGCTCGATGCCCTAAGAGGCGAACGCAAGGGCCAGCACAGCATTCGCATCAATGCGCAATGGCGCGTTTGCTTCGTCTGGCGTGACGGCCATGCATATGAGGTTGAGATTGTCGATTATCACTGAAGTGGTTCGATGACACGCAAGAAACGGCTGATGCCGCCGATCCATCCGGGCGAGATTTTGCTCCATGAATTCCTGGAACCGATGGGGCTCAGTCAGTATGCCCTTGCTCAGTCGGTCGGCGTGCCGCCGCGCCGAATTAATGAGATTGTGCTGGGCAAGCGCTCGGTTTGCGCCGATACGGCATTGCGACTCGGGCGGTATTTCGGAGTGGAGCCGCAATTCTGGCTCAATCTGCAGTCGCGCTATGATTTGGATGTCGCAAGGGACGAGCTGGGAGCGCGGCTGGAGCGCGAGGTAAGGCCGAGGGCGGCGTAAGCGTTGCCGCCTACTTCACCAAATTCTCGTTCACGAGATCCGCGACCAGGAACTGTGCCGCGCGGCGCCAGGCTTCGTCGTTGTCGCCGCGGAAGGAGATGTTGCGATTGAAGACCAGCCGGTCGGCGTCGAGGTCCACGACCTGGGCGTTGCCGTACTGGATGAGGGTGCTCATCTTCTGGATGCCGCCATAGATCAGAAGGCGGGCGCCGGCAGCATGCGCCTTGGCCAGCAGTTCGGCGGGATTGGTCCTGCCGACCGAACAGGGCGCCGGGTTGCAGGCCAGGATCACCACGCGATAGCGCCCGCTTTGATCCAATCCCGCGCGGACCTGCTCCGCCAGCGTGCGCAGGCGCTCCGCATGCACGCGCTCCTGATCCATCACCTCGCCCGAGGTGTCGATATAATCGAAATCCGCCACCGCGACGACGACCGGCTCGACCGCGCCGGGCGAACTGGAGAGCGCCGCGAACGCGCAGGCTATCGCGACGCTGGCCATCGCGGCGAAGGCGATCGGATGCAGGAGGGATCGGCCGGGTTTCATGTGGCGCGCATCGCATGATTCGGGGACTATCGGCCTCATTCGACTCCGCCGCCGCCCACCCCGTCAATTTGGCCAAAGGCACGAGATTTGCCCGAAAGGACCCCATGATCGAAGCCGGCATCCTCCTTCTGCTTTGCCAGCTGGCGGGGGAAAGCATCGTGCGGGCGCTGGATGTGCCGGTGCCAGGGCCGGTGCTGGGCGCGGTCCTCATGCTCGCCTTCCTCAGTATCCGGCGCGGCGTGCCCGATAAGCTCGGCAAGACCAGCCACGACCTGCTGGCCAATTTCTCGCTTTTGTTCGTGCCGGCCGGCACCGGCATCATCCTGCATGCGGCGCGGCTGGAGGCGGAAGCGGTCGCGCTGATCACGGCGCTCATCGGCTCCACCGCCCTCACCATCGCGGTCGCGGCTTTGGTGTTCGTCGGCGTCGACCGGCTGATGGGCGGAACGGCGGAGCCAAGAGCATGAATCCGCAGCTCGACCAGCTCTGGGTCTATCTGCAGGCCAATCCGCTCGGCTGGCTGACCGCGACCCTCATCGCCTATTGGATCGGCGTCAAGGCGCAACGCGCGGCGGGCGGGCGGCCCTATGTCAATCCGGTCGCCATCGCGGTGCTGCTGCTGGTGGCGCTGCTGGCCGCGACGGGGACGCCCTACCAGACCTATTTCGAGGGCGCGCAGTTCGTGCACTTCCTGCTGGGGCCGGCGACGGTCGCGCTCGCCATCCCGCTTTATGAGAACTGGCCGGCGGTGAAGCGCAGCTTCGTCCCGATGATCGCGGCCCTGCTGGCCGGCACGGTCACGGCGGTGGTCTCGGCGGTCGGCATCGCCTGGGCACTGGGCGCGTCGGCGGAATCGCTGGTCTCGATCGCGCCCAAATCGGTCACCACGCCGGTCGCCATGGGCATCGCGGAGAAGCTGGGCGGCATACCGTCGCTGACCGCGGTGCTGGTGATCCTGACCGGCATCATCGGCGCCATCATCGCGACGCCGCTGCTCAACGCGCTCGGCCTCAAGGATTGGCGGGCGCGCGGCTTCGCGGTCGGAGTCGCGGCGCACGGCCTCGGCACCGCGCGGGCGTTCCAGGTCAATGATCTCGCCGGCACCTTCGCCGGCATCGGCATGGCGCTGAACGCGCTCGCCACCGCGATCCTCGTGCCGGTGCTCTGGCACTGGTGAGACGAAACGCGCGGCCTGGCGAGGGCCGCGCGTTCTGTGTTGGCCGAAAGTCAGTTGGCGGGTTTCACCGTCATCTCATCGCCGACGGTCGGAGCATTCACCTTGATCTTCTTGCAGCTCACGTCCACGGTCTCCTCCACCGACTTGAGCAGCTTGCCGTCCTTGTTCGCGATGTTGAAATGGAAGGTCAGCTTCTGCTTCTTGGGTTCGGCGTTCGGCTGGGCGGCGAGGCCACCCATCTGGTGCCAGTCCATCTTGTAGGTAGCGGTCACGTTGCGGCTGCCCTCCGCCTGGAAGTCCAGCTTGGTGATGGCGGAGAGGTAGTGCGGACCGACGAAGATCGACTGGCCGTGGAATTCCCGGATCGCTTCGAGATAGCCGTGCAGCTTGAGCTGGGAGGGGCAGAGGAACTTGCCGTCCTGCACGATCTGAGCCGGCTCGATCCGGAAGGTCGCCTTCGAAATGGTGGGCGGCATCGGCTTACCCTGGCGCGGCGGCGCGCCTTTCGTGCTGGTTTTCTCGCGCGGGCGGATCCGCTCCAGCGGCATGCAGGTGATCTTCACCGGCATGGTGACGATCTCGGCATACCATTTGGTGTCCTTGTCGAAAGCCGCGGCCTTTATCGGATATTCGACATAGCCGCGCAGCTTGTAGGCGTCCTGATAGAGAATACTCATGCCTTTCTTCAGCATCTCTTCGCGCCGCTCGTCCGCTTTCCTGATCTTGAGGTTGTCGTTGCAGACCTCGATCGGAGAAACGCGTTCATTGACGATGGTGTGCGACCAAGGATCGACATAGGCCATGGAGAGCTTGTAGTTCCTCAGATCCTCGCCCAGTTCGCCGTTCACGTACTGGTAGGCGTTGTGGGCGCTTACCAGCGGGCTGTCCTTGAGGACCTGGATCTCGAATCGGCCGTTCCCGGTTGCCTTCTTCGGCCGGTCGCCGCGGGCGGAGACGATGTAGTCGAGAGTCTCGTTGCGGATCTCGGTATAGACGCCGTCGGCGGTTGGGCCGTCGACCTTGATCTCGGCGACGCCGTAGGAATTCGGATTGGTGCTGACGCCGATCTGGATCGGATCTGCCTGGGCGGCGCCGGCGAATCCATGCGCCAGGCCCGCCGCGATCAAGCCGGCGATCAGGTGCTGCTTCTTCATGACGTGCTCCTCGATATGGTTCGGGGCCATTCCCCTGCCGCTTCGTCGCTGGTGCGTGGACCGGGTTTCGAACACGGCGACGTGAGGGTGCGATCCGTCACAATGG
>DASYRS010000046.1:0-5086 GCA_036004205.1 Dongiaceae bacterium | reverse complement strand
GCGGCGCGAACTCGGCGATGGTCTTGTTGAATTCCGCGAACGCCGCCTGCTGGATCGGAGAGAACAGGGCCGACTTCACGGCAACCGCGGCCAGGGCCTTCTGCACGACTTCCCAGCGCGCG
Organism: Dongiaceae bacterium; assembly: GCA_036004205.1. Lineage (GTDB taxonomy): Bacteria > Pseudomonadota > Alphaproteobacteria > Dongiales > Dongiaceae > Dongia_A. The sequence goes on along the minus strand of DASYRS010000046.1, from coordinate 4,964 downwards.
CCGAATTCCTGTTGGAACTGCGGATCGCCGCTGAGCAGGAAGGCGCGGATGCCGGCCAACGAAAGGCCGAAATTGCCGCGCACGTCGGCCATGCTCTTCAGCAGCGCCTTGCGTTCGGGCGTCGCCTCCTGTGTCGCCTCGTCGTCGATCATCTTGGTGATCGCGGCGGCCAGCGCCTTTGCCCGGGGCGCGGCCTGCTCGCTCAGGATCTTGGTCGCCGGAAAGGCGTCCGGCGTATAGGCGATCGCCTCGGCCTTGTCCTGGGCCGCGCGCAATTGCGGCAGCAGGTCATGCACGGCGCTCCAGCGCTCGCGATTCCCTGCCTCGGTGAAGCTTGCCGCCAGCTTGTCCATGTCCGCGCTCAACTTGTCGATGGTCTGCCAGGTGCCGCCGCGCTCGGTTTTCAGCTCCGCCTTGCCGGTCAGCAGATAGCCGCGCAGGATCGCCAGCGATCCGTTGACCTCGGCGGTCAAGTCGGCGCTGGTGTTCGCGACCGGCGCGCGCAACTCTACGATGCGTTTCGAATCGTCGAGGATGGCCCCGATCGTCAAGACCGTGAATCCGACAGCGGCGGCAAGAACGACGCAGAGAGCGCCGAAGCCGACCCACAAACGGCCGCTGATCCGTAAGGCATGCATGCTGGGAGTCCTCTGACTGATCATTGACTCGCCTGAATCAACGCTTCAGAGATTGAGAATTCACTAAACGAAGGCGCCTGTTCTTCTCTATATCTTTTAGATATAGGCCGCAATACTTCAGATTATTATCCCATTCGATTTGGCCACATCGCCGCATCGATGCAACGCGCGCCGCGCAAAACAAACATGCGCTTCGACAGATCGCGCCTCCCGGCTCGGCCGCTGAATTCCTAGGTTCGCATCCGCGCGAAAAATTTTTTCATGGCCGGCGCCGGCGGCGTCATTCCGCCGCGCGGTCGCGCGACGAGCGCCGGGCGGGAATGGCGGCTTCGCGTTCCCAATCCATCATGTAGTCGCGGGTCAGCGGCACGGCCTCGATGTCGCGTGCGAGCTGCATCTGCCAGACCATGTTGTAGTTGTGCCGGAACGAGAGCTCGCTGCCCATCAGATAGAACTCCCACATCCGGCAGAAACGCTCGTCATAGATGCGGGCGATCTCGGCGCGGTGGCGGTTGAAGTTCTCGCGCCAGCAGCGCAGCGTCTCGGCATAATGCAGGCGCAGGATCTCGATGTCGGTGATCCACATGCTCGTGCGCTCGACGAAGGGCACGACCTCGGACAAGGCCGGGCTGTAGCCGCCGGGGAAGATGTATTTGCGCAGCCACGGATTGGTGAAGCCCGGCCCGTCGCGCCGGCCGATCGCATGCAGCAGCGCGACGCCGGTCGGTTTCAGCAAGCGCTCGACCGAGCCGAAGAACTCCCGGTAGTGCTTGACGCCGACATGCTCGAACATGCCGACCGACACGATCCGGTCGTAGCTGTCGGTCTCCAGGCGGTAATCCTGCAGCTTGAACGTGACCCGGTCCTCGACGCCCTCGTCCCTGGCGCGCTGCATCGCGATCTCATGCTGTTCCTTGGACAGGGTCACCCCCACCACCTCCGCGCCGACGGTCTTGGCGAGATAGATGGCAAGGCCGCCCCAGCCGCAGCCGATATCGAGCACGCGGTGCCCCGGCTCCAGCAGCAGCTTGGCCGCGATGTGCCGCATCTTGGCGGCCTGCGCGTCGGCCAGGCTCATGCCCGACCTCAGGAAATAGGCGCACGAATATTGCATGCTCTCGTCGAGGAACAGCTCGAACAGCCGGCGCGACAGGTCGTAGTGGTGCGCCACGTGCTGGCGGGCGAGGCCAATCGGGTTGTGCTGATGCCACCAGCGGGCGAGGGTGTGGAAGCCGGTCACCAAGCCTTGCCAGCGGACATTCTGCATCGGGATCGCATTGGCCATGCCAATGTCGATCAGGTCGTAGAGCGAGCCCCGCTCGATGACGAGCGTGCCGTCCATATAGGCCTCGCCGACCTTGAGCCAGGGATTGAAGGCCAGCGCCCAATCGGTCGAGCGGTCGGTCAGCCGGACCGTTACCTTAGGCTCGCCGTGGCCGAACGACTGGCTCCGGCCACTCGGATCAATCAGAGTGATACATCCCTGCTTGATGCCGCGCACCAACAAGCGATCGAACATGCCCCGATCTCCTGCCCCATCTGACCGAGATGTGATCCCGGTTCTCCATCCTTGAAATTAATCTAGGAAACGTGATGCGGTTCCGTCAACATTTCGACATAGCCCTGAAACCAGGCCGGTTTCTGCCGATCTTGGCCCTGTCGGCACTCATCTGTGGATCGGCAGCGCGCTCGGACGCCGCGTCGCCGGGCGAGGCCAGGATATCGCCCGCCGATCTCCGGGGCTGGCAGGAGCAGGCATTTGCCGGTCGTACGCTTTATCGCGTGGAGGAGGGCGGCCAAGGCCCTGCCCTTCATGCCACGGCGAACGCCAGCGCGTCTGGACTGTGCAAAACCGTACAGATCGATCTCAAGTCCCTCCCGATGGTGCGGTGGTCCTGGAGGCTGGATCGGCCGCCGTCCCGCTTGGACGAGCGCGGGCCGGCGGGCGATGATCAGGGCTTGCGACTATCCTTTCTGCATCGCGGCGGGACGACGCTGCAATCCATCCTCGCCATTCAATATGTCTGGTCGCAGAACGAGCCGCCGGGCGCCACCTGGGCCAACGCTTTCGTTCCCAACGCCCATGAAGTGGCGGCCCGCAGCGGCCCCGCGAAGCCCGGCACCTGGCAGGTGGAACAACGCGATCTTGCGGCGGATTTCCGGGCTGCCTTTGGGACGGACATCGACCGGGTCGATGCCGTCTGCATCATGACCGATGGCGATCAGACTGGCGCTCTGGTAGAAGGCTGGTACGGCGACATCACCCTCCAGGCACGATGAGCGATCTTGCGAGCCCGCAGCACGATCCGAAACGGTTGATCGAACAGGCGTTTGAAATGGGCGCCGAGTTCCCCGGCCCAGCGGAGGATCTGTTGCTGTCGTGGATGCTGTCCTTGCCGGCCGACGCCGACGCGCCCGCCATCGCCACGCTGCTGGCCGAGCGCCACCGCGCCGGGATCGCGCACCTGGAAGACAAGCATCCTATTCGCCGGCTGCTCACCCTGCTGGAACAGACCGCAGCCGCCGGCGCCGCCAGGGCGCAGGGGCGGCGGGGCGGACGGCGGGGCAAGAGCTGAAAGCCTAGCGCTTGGCCAGTTCCGCGCACGCCTCGCGCACCGCTGCGACGGCGAGGCCGATGTCTTCATCCCGCGTGCGGTGGTTGACGATTGCGGCGCGCAGGAATGTCCGCTCATTGATCCGGGTGGTCGAGAGCACCACCGTGCCGTCCAGCTGCAGGCGCGTTGCGAGCTGGCGGTTGAGGGCGTCCTGGTCCTGGGGGTCGACGCCCTTCGGCGCATAGCGGAAGCAGCAGACGTTGAGCACGACCGGCGCGCCAAGCTCGAGCTCGTCGGCGGCCTCTACGAGGCAAGCCATGCGTGCCGCCTGGCGGCAATTGTCGGAGATCTTCCGGGCCAACCGGTCCAGTCCATAGGCGCGCAGGCAGGACCAGACCTTCAGCGCCCGGAAGCCGCGCGACAACTCGATGCCGTAATCGCAATACCACGGGTCGCCGCCACCCAGGCCTTCCTCCTGCCCTTCGAGGTAATGGGGCCGCGTGGCAAAGGCCGCGTGATGAGCCTCGCCATGCCGGACGAGGACGGCCCCGCAGTCGTATTGCACGTACATCCACTTGTGGAAATCGAAGGCCAGCGAATCCGCGCGCTCCAGTCCCCGCGCCAGGTCTCGCCAGGGCTGATCCGCGATCCGCGCCCAGCATCCGAACGCGCCGTCGACGTGCAGCCACAGGCCTTCCCTTGCGCACAATTCGGCGATGGCGTCGACGTCGTCGCAAGCGCCGGTGTCCACCGACCCGACGGTCGCGATCACGCAGAACGGCCGCTTGCCCTGGGCGCGATCCACAGCCAGCTGCTCCTTCAGGCGAGCCAGGTCCATGCCGCCGGATGGTCCGGTCGTCGGGATGCGGCGCAGCGCCTGCGCGCCGTGACCAAGGAGTTCCAGCGCTTTCTGGTTGGCGCTGTGCGCGCCCGCCGCGCAATAGGCGATGTGATCCGGTGCGTCGCGCAGGCCGTTCGTCCGTACCGCGCGACCCAGCATGTGGACGCGCGCGGCGGCGAGGGCGATGACGGTCGATTGCGACGTGCCGGAGGTCAGCAATCCGCTGGCGTTATCGGGAAAGCCGAAGATACGGCGCGTCCAGTCGATGACCGCGCGCTCGACATAGATCGCGCCATGGTCGCGTCCGCCGCAATTGCTGTTCATGGTGGAGGCTGCCATGTCGGCCAGCAGCCCCGCCGCGAGCCCTGTGCCATGCACCCACCCGAAGAACCGCGGATGGGTATTGCCGGTTGCGAACGGCAGCACGCGCTCGGCCAGATCGTGGGCAAGCCGGGTCTCGCCGATGCCGGTCTCCGGCAAGGCCGGCGCCAATGCGGCGCGCGCGGCGCTGTCGACGGGTTGCCATGGCCGGCTGCGGGCGGTGGCGAGATGATCCAGGCAAGCATCGAGCAACCTGTGTGCGTCCTTGCGGAAGGATTCGAAATCCTCCGGATCGAGAGAGTGGTCGGTCGAATTGCTCATGTGCGCCTCGGTTGTGTCAGCTCATCAGCTTTTTCAGCGTCGCGACCTCGTCCGCTTCGTTGGCCGGCTTGTCCCAGCGGATGCGGTGGAAGCGGGGGAAGCGTAGCGCGAGGCCGGATTTGTGGCGGGTCGATTCATGCACGCTGTCGAACTCGAACTCGGCGACCAGCGCCGGCGACAGCACCCGCACCGGGCCGAAGCGCTCGACCGTGTTGTTGCGCACCCAGCGGTCGAGCTTCTTCAGCTCCTCGTCGGTGAAGCCGGAATAGGCCTTGCCCACCGGCACCA
>DASYRS010000045.1:0-7494 GCA_036004205.1 Dongiaceae bacterium | reverse complement strand
GGGTGCCTCAGTAACACTGAAAGGGTTATTAGCTGTCCGACATAGACTTCACACGCGCGTGTGAATAAGGATGCGAAAAATCGAGACATATACAATGCGAGTTATTTGTTAGAAGGGAATTAACCATGCTCGGCCCCCCGCAAGTCCGCCGTGCGAAGTGTGGGTCACGCTGGGGTGTGCGCCAATAGGGCGCTCAATGCCATAGACAGCGGGAATGCTTCGTCTGCCGTCACGAATACTTTTCTCGAACCAACACCGCCGAAGGTAGGCCGGGAGATTAGCGACTCTTCTGTCTACTCCAGCGGACGCAGCACGGCGCGGGAGATGATATGGCGCTGGATCTCGGACGTACCGTCCCAAATGCGTTCAACCCGCGCGTCCCGCCACAGGCGTTCCACGCCGACTTCTTCCATCAAGCCCATGCCACCGAAGATCTGCACGGTGTGGTCCGTGACGCGGGCCAGCATCTCGGTGGCATAGAGCTTCGCCATGGCATAGTCGGCGTCGGTGACGCTGCCCTGATCGGTCTTCCAGGCGGTCTGCAGGCAGAGCAGGTTGGCGGCCTCGATCTCGGTCGACATGTCGGCCAGCTTGAAAGACGTGCCCTGGAACTTGCCGATGGTCTGGCCGAACTGCTTGCGCGTGGCGGCCCACTGCGCTGCCATTTCCATCGCCCGTTGGGCGCGGCCGACGCATTGCGCGGCGACGGTCAGGCGCGTAGCGCCCAGCCATTGGTTGGCGACATCGAACCCTCGATGCACCCCGCCCAGGACCTGGCGCTTGTTCACGCGGCAATCGTTGAACACCAGCTCGCAATGATGGAACCCGCGGTGCGAGACGGAATGCGGCCCCATTCGCACGTCCAGGCCCGGCGTATCCTTGTCGACCAGGAAGGAAGTGATCTTCTTCTTGGCGCCCTTGCTGGTGTCCTCGACGCCGCTGGCCGCGAACAGCACGATGAAATCCGCGACATCGGCATAGGAGATGAAATGCTTGGTGCCGTTGATCACGAAATCGTCACCATCGGCCTCGGCGCGGGTCTGCATCGAGCGCAGATCCGACCCGGCATTGGGCTCGGTCAGGCCCAGGCACTCGACCCGCTCGCCGCGAATGGCGGGCAGGAGGTAACGCTCGATCTGCTCGCCCTGGCAGGCGCGCAGGATGTTGCTGGGCCGCGCCACCGCATATTGCAGCGCGAACGAGGTGCGGCCGAGTTCGCGTTCCATCAGGGTCAGGGCCACGTGATCGAGGCCGCCTCCGCCCAGTTCCTCGGGCATGTTGGCGGCGTAGAAGCCCGACTTGATGGCGGCGGCGTGGATCTGCCGGATCAAATCCGGCCGCACCTTGTTGGTGCGCTCGACCTCTTCTTCGTATGGCTTCAGCTCCGCGTCTACGAAGGCGCGGATGCTGTCGACCAGCATTTGCTGTTCCGAGGTAAGGCCGAAATCCATGGCAGTCTCTCTATTTCTTCTTCGGTAGCGCTATGGCGCGTCCGGAGTTGGCGGGCAGGGGCAGCGCCTTGTGCGCTTCCATGATCTCCGCGAGCTTGGCGGCGACCTCCGGCCGGAACGGCGCAGATTTCGGCTCGCCGGAGCTGTCGATGTTGACCAGCATGAACTCCGAGGTCGCCGCAAGCTCGTCGCCCAGCCGCGCGGTGTGCATGGTGAGATAGAGCTGGAACCGCTTCTGGTCGAAGCCCATCAGCTGGCAGCGGATCTCCACCTCTTCATCGAGCTTCACCTCGCGCAGGTAGTTGATATGCGCCTCGAGAGTATAGATCGTGGTCCTGGTCGCGCGCCGCTCGGGATCGGACATGCCGATGCGGTTCATGAACTCGTCGACGCCGCCCAGGCTGAATATGACCAGGTAATAGCCGTCATTCAGGTGGTTGTTGTAATCCACCCATTCCGGTTTCACCCGCGTCCGATAGAGGCTGAGCGGCGCCGCGATCATTGTTATTCGTCCGGGCGCAGGCCGTGGCGCTGCTTGGCGCCCTTGATCGCGTCGAGCACGCTGATGATGGCATCGTCGCGATAGCGCTCGAGCTGCTTGATCGAGCGGTTGCCCTTCTGCTGGTCGGTGCCTTCCACCACGCGGTCGATCAACTGGTCGGTGAGCTGTGGGGCCTTCAACTTGGTCCAGGGCAGCTCCAGCGCCGGACCGAACTGCGCCATGAAGTGCTTCATGCCGGCGTCGCCGCCGGCCAGCGTGTAGATGAGGAAACTGCCCATGAACGAGAATCGGATGCCGCAGCCGAAGCGGATGGCATCGTCGATCTCCGCGGTGGTGGCAACGCCCTCATTGATCATGTGCAGGCTCTCGCGCCACACCGCCTCCAGCAGGCGGTCGGCGACGAAGCCCGGAATCTCCGAGCTCAACTTCAGCGGATGCATGCCGATGGCGGCATAGATCTGTGCCGCGGCATCGGCCGCTTCCTGGGACGTCTTCTTGCCTTTGACCACTTCGACCAGCGGCAGCAGGTAGACCGGGTTGAACGGATGGCCGACCAGGCAGCGGTCCGGATTGACCGCATCGCTGTAGAAATCCGTCGGCAGCAAGCCCGAGGTCGAGGAGCCGATGATCGCGTTCGGCTTACACGCCCTGGTGATCTGAGCATGCAGCTTGCGCTTCAAGTCCTCGCGTTCCGGCGCGCTCTCCTGGATGAAGTCGGCGTCCTTCACGCATTCCTCGACCGTCTTCACGACCTTGAGCCGGCTCTGGCTGGCGCCGGGCTTCAAGCCGACGCGCTCCAGGGCAGGCCAGGCATTGGCGACGTTGGCGCGCAGGGTCTGCTCGCCGTTCGGCGCCGGATCCCAGGCGACGACGTCGAGCCCGTTAGCGAGCGCGCGTGCCGCCCAGCCGCTGCCGATGACGCCGGCGCCGATCACGGCGACAGTCTTGATGTTGGTGATGTAAGCCATGTGCATTTCCTCTTCGCGCGATCCTAGTTGCGTGGCTTGAGGCCGAGCTTCTTGCGGCCTTCGGCGGGTGTCAGCGGCCGTCCACCGAGCTTCTGGATGATGTCGATGGCGCGGTCGACCAGCGTCGCGTTGCTGGCATAGACGCCTTTCTCGAGCCACAGATTATCCTCGAGCCCGACGCGCACATTGCCGCCGAGCAGCATGGCCTGCGCCACCATCGGCATCTGCATGCGGCCGATGCCAAAGCCCGCCCACACCGCGCCCTCGGGCAGGTTGTCCTTCATCGCCTTCATGGAAACTGTATCGGCCGGCGCGCCCCATGGAATGCCGAGGCAGAACTGGAACATCGGCGGAGAATCGAGCAGGCCCTCCTTCAGCATCTGCTTGGCGAACCAGAGATGGCCGGTGTCGAACACCTCCAGCTCCGGCTTCACGCCCAGCTCCTGCACGCGCTTGGCGCCGGCGCGCAGCTGCTTCGGCGTCGAGACGTAGATCAGGTCGCCATCGCCAAAATTGAGCGTGCCGCAATCGAGGGTGCAGATCTCCGGCAGCAATTCCTCGACATGGGCAAGGCGCGTCAGCGGGCCGACCAGGTCGCAGTTGGGACCGAACTTCATGGGATCTTCGCCGGCGCCGATGTCGAGATCGCCGCCCATGCCGGCGGTGAGATTGACGATCATGTCGGTGCCGGAGGAGCGGACGCGATCGACCACTTCCTTGTAGAGCTTCACATCGCGCGCGCCTTTGCCGGTCTCCGGATCGCGCACGTGCATGTGACAGATGGTGGCGCCGGACTTGGCGGCCTCGATCGCGGCATCGGCGATCTGCTTGGGCGTCACCGGAATGGCGGGATGTCTGCCGACCGTGTCGCCGGCGCCGGTGATGGCGCAGGTCACGATGACTTCGGTGTTCATGGATGGCTCCTCTCAGGGCGGCTCCGATTGGAAAGAGGGTCGTTCTTCGGCCCGATTTTGGGTTGACGATTTGCGACATCGCCTTGGATTGGCCCGACGCCCTCGTTTAACGCGGGCCTTAGCGCAGCGCCGGCATGATACCGCCCTGGGTGCGGCGGCGCTCTTCGGTCGGTGCCTTGCCGGCCCAGGAGCGATAAGCCCGCGAGAAATGCGCGGGCGAGGCGAAGCCGCTGGCGACCGCGATCTCCACCACGGCGAGATCGCTATATTGCAGCAAGGCCCGCGCCCGCTGCAGCCGCAAGTCCAGATAGTAGCGATGCGGCGTCATCGAGAAATGGCGGTGGAACAGGCGCTCCAACTGGCGCAGCGACAGGCCGGCCTTCTTGGCCAGAGCCGAGGCATCCAGCGGGTCTTCGAGATTCTGTTCCATCAATGACAATGCCTGCGACAAGCCGGGATGCGTCACGCCCTGGCGGGCAGGCGGTTCCATGCGCTGCCGGTCGTTGGGCGGACGGATGCGGGCGTGGATGAATTGCTCCGACGCCGCAGCCGCCAGGCGATGGCCGTGCTGCAGCGAGATGAGATGCAGCATCATGTCGAGGGCGGCTGTCCCGCCGGCGCAAGTGAGGCGGTTGCGGTCGATCACGAACAGCCCGCTGTCGGCCTCCACCTTCGGGAAGGCCTCGCGAAACGAGTCCAGTCCCTCCCAATGCGTGGTCGCGCGATAGCCGTCGAGCAATCCCGCCCACGCCAGGAAGAAGCTGCCGGTGTCGATGGCGCCGAGATCGACGCTGCGGCTGTTGAGGCCGGTCAGCCATTTGCGCGTCGCCCGGTCGAAATAGCGCTCCGGCTCGAAGCCGGCGCACACGACGGCGAGCGCGAGGTCGAGCTTGCTGTCCAGGCTGTGATCGGCCAGCAACGACATGTTGTTGGAAGCGGTCACCGACTTGCCGTCGCGCGAGACCACGACCCAGCGATAGAGCTCGCGCCCCGCCAGCCGGTTCGCCACGCGCAACGGCTCGACCGCCGAAACGAAGGCCAGCATCGAAAATTGCGGGACGATCAGGAAACCCACATTCTGCGGCGTCTCGATCGGGGCGGCCTGGATGCGGGGCTCCGCCGTCATCTTGGTCCTCGGGCGCACATGGAGCGCATGGGAGCATGCTTGGTCGTGATTCGTCATGGCTTGACGGATTTTGTCAACTGGTTGCCTGCGCCGGTCTCATCCTTCATGGTCATGCCGCAACAGGTGAGGGGCCTGGCGTGCTGGATCCTGATATCGCTGCTTTCGCGGCCGACCAGGAGGAGACATTCGACCAGGCTTTCTCAGCCCGGCCGATCGGGGAGCAGCGCGCGCTCTACGAGGCCTTCTGGCGGCGCTATCACGCGCCGCGCCCCGCCGGCGTCACGGCTACCGACTTCAGCATCCTCGGTCTCAGTGGCCACATTCCGGTGCGGCTCTACAGATCGGCCAAGGCCAGCAGCCCGGCGCCCGTCATCGTTTATTGTCATGGCGGCTCCTGGATGTTCGGCGGGCTGGACAGCCACGATTTGCCGGCGGCGCGCTTGGCGCTCCATTCCGAAGCAGCCATCCTGGCCGTCGACTATCGCCTGGCGCCGGAACACAAATATCCCGCCGCCCTGCATGATGCGTGGGATGTGCTGAACTGGGTCGTGGAAGACGGCCGGGAACGCGACCTCGACCCGCGCCGTGTCGCGGTCGCGGGAGATAGCGCTGGCGGCGCGCTCTCCGCCGGCATGGCGCTGATGGCGCGGGATCGCGGTGGGCCGCTTCTCAGGGCCCAGGGACTGATCTATCCCGCGTTGCGCGTCACGCGGCCACCCATCGGGACGGCCAGCCCGGGATTGGACGAGGTGGCCGTCTCCACCGCACTCAATGCTTATCTCTCCTCGCCGCGCGATGCGGAGGACCCCTACGCGATGCCGCTGATGGCGCGCGATTTCTCGCGCCTGCCGCCGGCGGTGATCTGCGCGGCCGAGCTGGACGTAGTTCTACCGGATGCCCTGGAATATGCCGCGTCGCTGGAGGCGGTGGGCGTCCCGCAACGGCTGATCGTCGCGCACGGGCTACCGCATACATTCCTGCGCGCATTGCACTTTTGTGGCGGCGCGGAGCGGGCTTTCACCGATTTCGGGCACGCCATGGCGGAATTGCTGCAGGGCTAGGTGGGCGGGGGAGAACTGGCGGAGAAAATAGCAGGGCTCGGTATCGAATATCTCACCTGTCGCGGCCGGTCCGCGATTGTATGGGGCCGGGGGCTTCTGCATAGTAACGGGTGAAACAGGGCTTTGCCCGCCAGCCGAGGCATCCAACGCATCGGCGTCGGGCACTGAAAGGCTGCAAGCCGAACTAAGGGAAGAGGGAGAATGGGCATGAATCAGTGGGAAGAACTACAGCGCGCCGTCACCAACGGCCGCGTCAGCCGGCGTGAATTCATGCGCCGCGCCGCGGCGCTCGGCGTCGCCACCTCGTTGGCGAGCGGCGTGCTGGCCAAGGCCGGTTTCGCACAGACACCGGTGAAGGGCGGCAACCTACGCGTCGGCATCGCCGGCGGCAGCACCACCGACAGCATGGACATCACGACCTATACCGACACCACGATGATCAACATCTCGACCAGCGTGTTCGACGGCCTGGTCGAGGTCGACGACAAGAACCAGATCAAGCCCGAACTGTTCGAGACGCTGGAGCCGAGCGACAACGCCCAGGAATGGATCGGCAATGTCCGCAAGGGCGTTACCTTCAGCAACGGCAAGACGGTGGATGCCGACGACGTCATCTATTCGCTCAATCTGCATCGCGGCGAAGGCTCGAAGTCCGGTGCCGCCGGGCCGATGAAGCCGATCAAGGACGTGGTCAAGATGGATGCCAACCAGGTCAAGATCGTCCTGGAGGCGCCCGATGCCGACCTGCCTTATGTGCTCAGCGACTATCACGTGCTGGTGGTGCCAAAGGACTTCACCGACTGGGCGAACCCGGTCGGCAGCGGTGGCTACAAGCTCGAGAATTTCGAGCCTGGCGTGCGCGCCATCCTGACCAACCGCGGCGGCTACTGGAGGGAAGGCCGCTGCAACCTGGATTCGGCGGAGGTCACCGTCATCAATGACGACGCCGCGCGCATGCAGGCGCTGCTCGCGGGCGAAGTCGATGTCACGCATCGCGTGGTCGTGCCGCTGGTCGATCAGATCGAGGCGGCCGGCAATTTCGAGCTGGTGCAAGCGGCGGCTGGCTATCACTTCATCATGCCGATGATGTGCGACAAGGCGCCGTACGACAATCCCGACACGCGGCTCGCGCTCAAATACTCGATGAACCGCGAGAAGCTCGTCCAGCTGATGTTCGGGAAGTATGCCCGGCGCGGCAACGACCATCCGATCCCGGAGTCCGACCCGTTCCACAACAACGAGCTGCCGCAGACGGAGTACGATCCCGACAAGGCGGCGTTCCACGCGAAGAAGGCCGGATTGAAGCCATCGGATGTCATCCTCTCGGCGTCGGATGCGGCGTTCAACGGTGCGATCGACATGTCGGTGCTGTTCCAGGCGACCGCCGCGTCGGCCGGCGTCAACGTGACGGTGCGCCGCGAACCGGCGGATGGCTTCTGGGACAATGTGTGGCTGAAGGCGCCGTTCATGAC
>DASYRS010000044.1:0-8280 GCA_036004205.1 Dongiaceae bacterium | reverse complement strand
ACGCTGTCGGGCGGCTGGAAGCAGCGCCTGGCACTTGGAGCCTGCATCCTGCCCAAGCCTGAATTGCTGCTGCTCGATGAGCCGACCGCCGGCGTCGACCCGAAGGCGCGGCGCGATTTCTGGGATCAGATCCACGCGATGGCGGCGCAGGGCATCACCGTGCTGGTCTCCACCCACTACATGGACGAGGCCGAGCGCTGCCACGAGATCGTCTACATCGCCTATGGCCGGCTCCTGACTCACGGTCCCATCAAGCAGGTGATCGCCGAAGCCGGCCTGACCACCTGGGCGGTCTCTGCCAGGGGCGATGGGGCGCGCATTGCCGAACTGTCGCGCGCGCTTGCCGGCAAGCCGGGCATCGACGCGGTCGCGGCCTTCGGCGCGGGCCTGCACGTCGGCGGGCGCGATGCGGCGGCGCTGGAGCAGGCGATCGTGCCCTATCGCAACGATCCGATGCTGATCTGGCAGCACACCGAGCCCAACCTCGAAGACGTGTTCATCGACCTGGTCGCGCACGCCGAAGCCGAGCAGCGGGCCGCCTAGCCATGTTCTGGACCCGCTTCGTCGCCGTCTTCCTGAAGGAGTTCGTGCAGATGCGGCGCGACCGCATCACCTTCGCGATGATGGTGGGCGTGCCGCTGATGCAGCTCATCCTGTTCGGCTATGCGATCAACTCCGACCCCAAGGCGCTGCCGACCGCGGTGGTGATCGGCGATTCCTCGCCGTTCGCGCGCTCGCTGGTGACCGCTTTGCAGAACTCCGCCTATTTCCACATGGTGGGTCCGCCGGTGGACGAGGCGACGGCCGATCGGCTGCTGCGCCTGGGCGACGTCCAGTTCGTGGTCACCATCCCGGTCGATTTCGCGCGCGACCTGGTGCGCGGTGACCGGCCGACCATGCTGGTCGAAGCCGACGCCACCGACCCCGCCGCCACCAGCAATGCCATCGCCGCGCTCATCAGCCTCAACGAGACGGCGCTCGACCACGATTTGACCGGGCCGCTGGCGCATCTCAAGAACTCGAAGCCGCCGTTCGACCTGCAGATCCATCGCCGCTACAACGAGGAAGGCATCACCCAGTTCAACATCGTGCCTGGCCTGATGGGCGTCGTGCTCACCATGACCATGGTGATGATGACCGGCCTTGCCATGACGCGGGAGCAGGAGCGCGGCACGATGGAGAATCTGCTCGCCATGCCGATCCGTCCGCTGGAGGTGATGCTGGGCAAGATCGTGCCCTTCATCTTCGTCGGCTATGTGCAGGTGCTGATCATCGTCCTCGCCGCGCACTATCTGTTCGACGTGCCGATCATCGGCTCGCTGCCGCTGCTGTTCGGCGCGGCGGTCTTTTTCATCGCGGCGAATCTGTCGGTCGGGTTCACGTTCTCGACCATGGCCAAGAGCCAGATGCAGGCGATGCAGCTGTCCTTCTTCTATTTCCTGCCCTCGCTGCTCCTGAGCGGCTTCATGTTCCCGTTCCGCGGCATGCCCAACTGGGCGCAATGGATCGGCGAAGTGCTGCCGCTGACGCATTTCCTGCGCATCATCCGCGGCGTGATGCTGAAGGGGAACGTGCCCTACGAAGTGTGGCCCAATCTATGGCCCATCGCGGCCTTCATGCTGGCGGCCATGGGGCTGGCGCTGCTGCGGTACAGAAGGACGGTGGCTTAGCCCTCAAGAGCGCCGCGCTGCATCACCCCTCACCCTGTCCCTCTCCCTCAAGGGGAGAGGGGACGCTGTTCATGGGCTCGTGCGAATAACCCCTCTCCCCTCGAGGGAGAGGGGTTGGGGTGAGAGGGTCTCAATGCAGCATCAGCTCTTGCCGAGCTTGTCCCCGCCGCGCTCCTTGAAGAATGCGTCCGAGTAGGGATACCACCACCCCTGCAGCTCCGCCTTCGGGTCGAGCATCACCATCTTGGACTGCCGGAACGCGTTGAGGCCGAGGCGGCTCAAGGCGCGGCCCATGCCGCTGGCCTTCCAGCCGCCGAACGGCAGAGCGTCATTGTCGCCGAGGACGTTGTTGACCCAGACCATGCCGGCCTCGAGCCGCTCGGTCGCCGCCATCGCCTCGTCCAGACGGTTGGTGTAGATCGCAGCGCCGAGGCCATAGCGCGAGGCGTTTGCGAGCGCGATCGCCTCGTCGAGCGAGCGCACCTTGATGATGGGCGCCACCGGCCCGAACAGTTCCGCCCGCACGATCGCCATGTCGGACGTGACGCCGGTCAGCACCGTCGGCTCATAGAACCAGCCTACATTGCGGCCGGCCGGCACCTTTCCCCCGCACGCGACCTTGGCGCCTTGCGCCATCGCCTGCTCGACCAGGCGCATCACCTTGTCGCGCGCCGCTTCGCTCACCAGCGGGCCGATCTCCACGTTGGTGAGGCCCGGGCCAACCCGCAGTTCCTTGGTGCGCGCCACCATGCGCTCGACAAAGGCATCGTGGACGGTCTCATGCACCAGGATGCGCTCGGTCGCGGTGCAGACCTGGCCGGAGAGATGGAAGGCGGCTGTCACCGCCGCGGCCGCGGCGACATCTGGATCGGCGCTGTCCATCACGATCAAGGGATCGCTGCCGCCGGCTTCGATCACGCAGGGCTTCAGCCGTTCGCCGCAAGCTGCCGCGACGCGCTGGCCCGCCTCGACGCTGCCGGTGAAGGCGACGACCTGCACGCGCTCGTCGGCGATCAGGGCTTGCGCGGTTTCGGCGCCGCCGGTCAGGCACGAAACCAAGCCCGGCGGCAGGCTGGCGAAATGCTCCATGAATTTGAGCGTGCACAGCGAGGTCGCCGGCTTGATCACGATCGCGTTGCCGACGCTCAGCGATGCCGCCGCCGTGAAGGCCATCAGGATGATCGGGAAATTGAAGGGCAGGATGTGGACGCTGATGCCGTATGGGAAGTATTTGGCGTACTGCAACGAGCCGGGCGAGGTCGGGCCTGCCAGGAAGCCGGCATCGTCCCGCGCGACCTCCGCGAAATAGCGGAAGATCGAGCCGACATTCAGCAGCTCACCGACCGCTTCGGTGTACGGCTTGCCCATTTCGCGGGTCATCAGCTCCGCGACGGCGCCTTGCGCGTTTGCTTCCATCGCATCCGCCACGCGGTGCAGGGCGGCGGCGCGGCTCTTGGCATCCAGCGCGGCCCACGCCTGCTGCGCGATCCGTGCCGCCTCGAGCGGAGGACCGACATGCCGCGCCTCGCACAGCGCGATCTTTCCCACCACGCTCAGGTCCGCGGGGTTGATCACGTCCTGCGTCATCGCGCCTGGAGCGGTGCGATAGCCGCCGGCGACGAAGATCTGCGCGGCGTTGGGATCGAAGCTCATCGGATCATGTAGACCTTGCGGATCGTCTCATGCACCCGGCAGGTGCCTTTCCAGCCTTGGGGAAAGAAGGCGATGGTGTCCGGCTTGATCTCGATCACTTCGCCCGATTCATGCGTATAGGTGCAGCGGCCGAGCAGGAAGTGGCAGAACTCGTCGCGTGTCACCTCGCAGCGCCAATAGCCCGGCGTGCAGATCCAGATGCCGCTTTCGTTCTCGCCATTCGGCCCCTTATGCAGCAGCACGCCCGAGGTGACGGAGCGGCCCTCGATCATGGTCGGGATCGGGCCCCAATCCTTCACTTCGGTCACGGCCTTCGGATCGTATAGTACCGGTGTCGTCATATCCTTGCTCCTTCAGCGCAGCATATAGACGTTGCGCATGGTCTCATGAACCGTGCAGGTCCCCGTCCAGCCCGCGTTGAAATGCACGCAGGTGCCGGGCCGCACTTCGATCACCTCGCCGTTGTCGCGCCGATAGGTCGCGCGGCCGGCGATGAAATGGCAGAACTCGTCGCGCGGGATGGAGAGCGGCCAGGTGCCGGGCGTGCAGACCCAGACGCCCGTTTCCGGCTCGTTGTTCGGCCCCTTGAACAGCAGGCGTCCGCTGGATTTCGACGGGCCCGCCGTGGAATTCGCCTGCTCGCCCCAATCCGCCAGATCGGAGAAGCTGACCGCGTCATAGATGTGCGGCGCCGAGCTTTTCAAGCTGTCGGTCACGGATTGAAGCTCCCCTTGGTCGCGATCTGGCTGAGGATGCGCGCAGCCTTCTCCGTGCCTTTCGCCGCCTGCATGTGCTTCGCGATCTCGGCCAGCTTTTTCTTCATCGGCTGGTCCGCGATCAGGCGCGCGATGGCACTCGCGAGCTGCTCGTCGGTCCAGGCATAGCGCGGCAATTGATCGCCATAGCCGGTATCGTGAATGCGCGCCGCATTGTCCAAGCCGTCCCAGCAGAACGGCATGATGAGGGCCGGCTTGCCGAAGAACAAAGCCTCGTTGAAGCTGTTGTTGCCGCCGTGATGGATGAAGAGATCGACGTGCGGAATGACCGCCGGCTGCGGGTACCACGATTCCAGGTGCACGTTGGGCGGCACGTTCGTGTACTCGCCGATATAGTCGCCGACATTCATCAGGAACCGGTACGGCAGCTTCGCGAAAACGCCGATCATGCGCTGGTAGAGCTCGACATCGGCCGCGCCGAGCGAGCCGTAGCTGACATAAATCAGCGGCTTGTCGTTGTGAGCCTTGAACTGCGGCACCTGGTAGGTGCCTTCGTCGCGCACGCAGCCTTCCAGATACTGGAACTGCTTCGGACTCAAGGGTTGCCGCCGCTTGAAAGCAAGCGGCTTCGGATAGAGCAGCAGATTCATCGACGGCGAGGCCTCGAAGAACTGGCCCAGCGGATAGGGCTCGTGCCCGACCTTGGCCAGGAATTCGTTGAACCGCGCATGGGTCGGCTTCACCAGGTCCAGGAAGCGATCGTCGAACTCCTTGAATCCCGCCTTGTCGCCCTCATGGCAGCCGGAGAGGTGCGGCGGAATGTCGGGATCGGGAATCTCGTTCTCCGAACAGGAGATGATGCGCACCCAGGGACACCCGGCGCGCTTGATCGCCGGGAACAGGATGACGTTGTCGACCGCGACCAGGTCCGGCTTGATGCGCTGCAGATGCGCGCTCAGGCCGTCTTCCGCGATGATGGCGGAATCGACGATCGCCTCCCACACCGGGATGACGTAGGTCGGGAGCTGGTCGATCGGCGAAAGCCGGAAGTGCGGCTTCTTCTCGGCGATGAAGTTCGCCCAGAACTTGGCGATCTCCTCGTCCGACATGCCGCCGGACATGTCGACCAGGTTCTCCTCGAACCCGTATTTCTCGAACACGCCCTTGAAGCCCTTGTCGCAGACGAAGACCGGGTTGTGCCCGTCCTTGCGCAATTGCTGCGCGATGCCGACGCAGTTCAGCGCCGGGCCGAAGGCGGCCTCCGGAAACAATACGATCGTCTTGCCCATGTACTCTCCTCCTCAATCCTTCAAGATCACGGCCTGGTCGGCCTGCCAGTTCAGCCACACCTGCTGCCCGCGCGCCAGTCTGGCAGACAACGGATGCCCGGCGGCCAGCCGCGCCACGATCGGGCGCGCCAGGTTCGGCACCGCGACGTGCGCGATTACGTCCTGCCCCAGGAAGGCCGCGCCTTCGATGAGGCCCTGGAGTGCAGTGCCGTCGGATGTTTCCGTCAAGCGCACGCGCTCCGGCCGGATCGCCAGCGCGGCCGGCCCATCGGCGACGCCATTGGGCGCCGGCAAGCGGCCGAGGCCCGGCGCTTCGAAGCCGCTCCGCTCGACCTTGCCGTCGATGAAGTTCATCAACCCGATGAAATCGGCGGCGAAGCGGTTGACCGGCTTGTCATAGAGCTCGCGTGGGCTCGCCAGCTGCACGATCCGCCCGCGATCCAGCAGCGCGATGCGGTCGGCCAGGGTCAAGGCCTCCTCCTGGTCGTGGGTCACCACCACGAACGCGATGCCGGTATCCTGCTGCAGGCGCTTCAGCTCGATCTGCATCTGCTCGCGCAGCTTGCGGTCGAGGGCGCCCAGCGGCTCATCCAGCAGCAGCACTTTCGGGCGCTTCACCAGCGCGCGCGCCAGGGCGACACGCTGCCGCTGGCCGCCGGAGAGCTGATTGGGCTTGCGCGCGGCGAAGTCCGACATGCGCACCATGGCGAGCGCCTCGGTCACGCGCGCCTTCAAGTCCGCCCCGCGCATCCCCTCCATCTCCAGCCCATAGGCGACGTTGCCGAAGGTCGTCATGTGCGGGAACAAGGCGTAGGACTGGAACATCAAATTGACCGGCCGGCGATTGGCCTTCAGCTCGGTGATGTCCGCGCCGGCGAGGCGCACGCGCCCTTCGTCCGGCGCTTCGAACCCGGCGATGACGCGCAGCAAGGTGGTCTTGCCGCAGCCGGAGGGGCCGAGGATCGCAAAGAACTCACCGTCCTTGACCTCCAGGGTGATCCGGTCGACCGCCGTGACCGGTCCGAACTTCTTGGTGATGCCGTCGATCTGCAGCAAGGCGCTCATGCCACCGCCTCGCGATTGAGGCGCTGCGACAACAACACCAGGAAAAAGCTGAACCCGATCACGATGGTGGCGATGGCGTTGATCTCCGGCGTCACGCCGAAGCGGATCATGGCGTAGATCTGCATCGGAAAGGTGGTCGAGCCCTGGCCCGCGCCGGCCGTGAAATAGGCGATGATGAATTCATCGATCGAGAGTGTGAAGGCCAGCAGGGCGGCCGCGATCACGCCCGGCCCGATCACCGGCAGGGTGACGCGCCGGAAGGTCGTCAGTTCGCTGGCGCCGAGATCGATCGAGGCCTCGACGATCGACTTGTCGAAATTCTTGAGCCGCGTTCGCACTACCATGGCGACGAAGGCGATGTTGAAGACCGCGTGCGACAGCACGATGGAATGGAGGCCGAGACTCATGTTCAGCAGCGTATAGAAGGAGAGCAGCGCGATCGCCAGCACGATGTCCGGAATGATCATCGGTGCCGCCACCAGCGCGTCCAGCCACGGGTTCGGCTTGCCCTCCTCCAGCCCCATCGCCAGCAAGGTGCCGATCATGGTGGAGATGACGGTGGAGGCCACCGCGACGATCAGCGAATTGCCCGCGGCCGACAGGATCTTTGGATTGTGCAGCAGCTTGCCGTACCATTCGGTCGAAAAGCCGGTCCACGCCGTCGGCAGCCCGCTCCTGTTGAAGGAGAGCACGATCAGGACCAGGATCGGCACATAGAGGAAGATATAGACCAGCCCGAGATGGGCGTTGAGCCACAGCTTGATGAAATCGGGGCGGATCGGATCGCGCGCGATCACGGCAGCACGCTCGCCGGTTCCGGCGCCTTGCGCGCTTCGGCCTCGCCCGACGCACGGCTGGACAAGATCGCCTGCCCGAACAGCAGCGCGAGCATGATGACGACCAGGATGAAGCCGAGCGCGGAGCCCATCGGCCAGTCGCGGGCGGAGAGATACTGGCTGTAGATCAGGTTCCCCAGCATCGGCCGCTGTCCGCCGCCCAGCAGGTCCGGGGTCACGAAATTGCCGATGGAGAGCACGAACACGAAGACCGCGCCGGCCGCGATTCCCGGCACGGTGAGCGGCAGTGTCACGCGCCGGAATGTCGTCCAGGCCGAACCGCCGAGATCGAACGAGGCCTCGCGCAGCTCCGGCCCCAGGCGCGAGATCGAGCTGTAGAGCGCCAGGATCACGAACGGCACGTAGTTGTAGACGAGGCCCAGCACGATCGCGAACTCGTTGTAGAGCAAGGGCAGCGGTTGATCGATGATGCCGGCGGCTTCGAGCGTCCTGTTGATCAGGCCCTGGTTGTTGAGCAGCACGATCCAGGCATAGGTGCGGATGAGGTAGTTGCTCCAGAACGGCAGCATCACCAGCACCAGCAGCGCCATCTGCCGGTTGCGCGGCTGTTGCGCGATCGCGTAGGCGGCGGGATAGCCGATCAGCAGGCCAACCAATGTCGCCGTGCCCGCGATCCGCACTGAATCGAGGAAGATGCGCGCGAACAGCGAGCTCGCCGAGCGCCCATAGTTCTCCAGCGTGAAATTGTACTCGATGCCGCCATACGTGCCGCGCTCGAACAGGCTGTAGGTGAAAATGATCAAGCACGGCGCGACCAGGAACAGGGCGAGGTAGCCGAGGCCGGGCGCGAGAAGGATGAGACGACGCGACACTGCTGACTACCTCTTGCCCCCTTGTGGGGGAAGGTTGCGTAGGCTTAGCGAACAAAGTGAGCTTAGCCGAAGCTGGATGGACCGTGGTGCGGCGGCACCCCCCATCCCAACCTTCCCCCACAAGGGGGGAAGGGGCTGATCGAGCGCTTCTATTCGCCTCTGTCTTCCAGGCGCGGAAGGCCGAGAGTGATGAGCCCGCATAGTCCGCACAAGCGCAG
>DASYRS010000043.1:0-2962 GCA_036004205.1 Dongiaceae bacterium | reverse complement strand
CTGCCGACTTGGGGGAAGGGGAGACCTTCTCGGGCTACTCGAGAGCCGAAGTTACTTCTTGGAAATCTTCGCGACGGCGACCTTGACGTCTTCGATGTTGGCGACGGCGCGCTTGGTCAGCACGTCGGCCGCTTCGCTCTGCGACTTCTGCAGGGTGTCGACCACCTCACGCAGATTGGCGAGCGCGTCTTCGAAAGCCGACTTGGCGAGGTCCGCCTGCTTGGCGAACTTGTCTTCCGGGGTGCCGGCAGCGGTCAGTTCCTTGGTGACCTTGCCGAACTCCTCGAACGCCTTGCGGGCGATCTCGGCCTGGCGCTGCGCAACCGCCTTGACGCCGTCGAAGGCGAGCTGGTTGGCGGCGGTGAAGGCCTCGACGTTCTTGCGCTGGAGCGCGAACACCGCGTCGAGGTCGAAGCTCGGCGCCTTGCCGTTCACGAAATACTTGCCGAAGTCGCCGGCCCACTTGCTGAACTCGGCCTGGAACTGGGTGAAGTCCGGAACCTTCACGAAATCGCTGTCGATGGTCTGTGCCTTGGCCATGTCTGATCTCCTCAGGGCGTATGGTTAAATTTCTCGTTCGATGCCCTGTCCCGGGCCACCGAAATGTTCTGAGGAGGAATATTGTGCAGTGCAACAGAAAGGTCAAGAAGTTTCTTGCTGCGCTGCAAAAAATCTGCGATTAATCTATATTAATCATACAATTAGGCGGCCTTGCGCCGCGTCATATTTATGCAACGGTCGACCTGGCCGAGGCGTTTGTCCAACTCCGCCATGGTCTTGGAAAGATCGGCGCTGTCGTCCTTCAGCCACACCTTGAGGGCGGCGGCATAGATCGCCCCCAGCCCCTCGATCCGGAACGCGCCGCGCAGGCCGGAGGCCGACAGCCCGGCCGACTCCAGCATGTTGGCGAGCGAGCGGCGCAGCTGGAACAGCAGGCAGCCGGCTTCGAGCGGCGTGCGCGGCAGCTCCCAGGCGAGGGCCGCATAGGCCTCCCGATGCTCGTTGAGGACATCGAACCGGCGCATCAGAAGGTCGAACAGCCGGTCCTTGGCCGAGCCGTCCAGCGGATCCTCCTCCAAGCTGGCGAACAGCCGGGCGTCGATATCCCGGCCTATCCCGGTCAGGATCGCCGCCTTGGAAGGATAGGCGTCATAGGCGGCGGAGAGGCTGAGGCCGGCATCCTTGGCGACGTCGGCATAGGAGAGATCGCGCCAGCCGCCGGCCGCCACCATGCGCAGCAGCGCCTCGCGCAGGGCTGCCTTGGGATCGCCGGGCTTCCCGGAGGGACGCGCCTTGGCGGCCTTCGGTTTCGCTGCCTTCGCTGTCTTGCGCGCGGATTTGGCCATGGCTTGCTCCATTCCTTGCGCTGAACCTTAACAAGCAATGTGGCAAGGGATTGGGGCCCAGGCAAGACCAAGTGAAGGCAGGCAGCTAGGCCACCTTGATGACCTGGCCGCCGGTGATGCGCTCCAAATCGGCGGGGGTGAGGCGGAAGACGGCGTTGGGCGAGCCGGCCGCCGCCCAGATCTCGCCATATTGGCCGAGGTCCTGGTCAATGAATATCCGGACCGGCCCGGTATGGCCGACCGGCGCGACCCCGCCGATCGCAAAGCCGGTGGTGGCGCGCACGAAATCGGCGTCCGCCCGGCCGATCTTGTCGCCCAAGGCGGCTTCCAGCTTCTTCTCGTCGACCCGGTTGATGCCGCTCGCGATCACCAGCACCGGCTGGCCAGCGCCTTTGGCGCGGAAGATCACGGACTTGGCGATCTGCGCGGCGGTGCAGCCGATGGCCGCCGCCGCGTCGGCGGAGGTGCGGGTCGAAGCGTCGAATTCCCTGATCTCGGTCTCGAGCCCGAGGCGCGCCAGGGTTTCGCGCACGCGTGCGACACTGCCCTTTGATTCGGCCTTGGACTCGGAGCCGGCTGCCATCAGCGCCCTTCGGCGATCTCGCGGCCGCGCTTCGTGGCGGCGGCGATCGCCTTGGTGAGCAGCGGCTGCAGGCCGTTCGGCGCCATCAGGACAGCCAGCGCCTCGATGGTGGTGCCCTTGGGGCTCATCACCGCTTCGCGCAGCTTGGTGGCGCTCTCCGCCGATTGGTGCGCCAGCTCGCCCGAGCCGGTCACCGTCTCGCGCGCCAATTGCATCGCGAGGTCGGCGGGCAGGCCGGCGGCGCGGGCCGCTTCCGCCAGGCACTCGATCAGCAGGAACACATAGGCCGGCCCGCCGCCGGAGACGGCGGTCACGGCGTTGATCTGGTCCTCTTCCTCGATCCAGCCGACCTGGCCCACGGCCGACAGCAACTGGCCGCACAGATCGAGCGTGACAACTGGGATACTAGAATCCCGGAGGATGACGCTCATGCCGCGTCCCACCGCCGCCGGCGTGTTCGGCATGGAGCGGACGATGGCCGCGTCGGCGCCCAGCTTGCCTTTGAGGTAGGCGACGGTCTTGCCGGCGGCGATGGAGAGGAACACCGTGCCCGGCTTCACGAATTGCCGATAGGCGGGCAGGGCCTCGTCCATGAATTGCGGCTTGATCGCCAGCAGGACGATGCCGGGCTGCAGCCCGGGCGGCAGCTGATCGAGGGCGGTCGCGATCGTGACGCCGCGGGCCTGGACATCCTCCAGGTCCCGCGGCGCCGGATCGACCACGAACACATCCTTGCCGGGCACGCCGCGAGCCAACCAGCCGCGCAGCAATGCCCCGCCCATCTTGCCGCAGCCCACCAGTAGAAGTGGGCCGGGCAAGACGATCCTCTGATCGCTCATCGTCGGGTTTCAGGCCTCTCCGACCGTCTCCAGCATGGCGGCTTCCATCGCCTCATGGGGCTTCTTACCGCCCCATAGCGCGAATTGGAAGGCAGGGTAGAAACGCTCGCATTCGCCGATCGCGGTCTCGAGCAGGTCTTCGAGCTGCTCGGCCACGATGCCGCTGGTCCCGCGCAACAAGACCGTATGGCGGT
>DASYRS010000042.1:0-11995 GCA_036004205.1 Dongiaceae bacterium | reverse complement strand
CCGTTATCGCCTGGTCGGTACCCGCGTGGTGGAGGCGAACGGTTCCGACTACACCAACCGCTATCTCGATGAATGCACTTTCGTGGTCGAGCCCTTGCTGACCCAATGCTATCGGCAGCTGATCGCCACGCGCGCGCCGGTCTTCGCCTACTACGAATGGAACAAGAGCGATTGGCGCCACCAGCGCGGCGCCGTCGGAGCGAGCGAGACCGGGTTCTTCCCGCTCAGCGGCGATGGCGCCATCGTCGATTATGCGATCAGCATCGCCGATTCGGATGTCCGTCCCCACCGAATCGGCGGCACCTAGCGGTGAAAATCTGACATTCAAGTCCGGCTCAAATCTCATCCAGTCTGCGGCATTCCGCCACGCGATGGGGTACCAAGTGCTTGATTCGATCCACTAGATCGCATCTTCTCAAGCCTGCGCCACGCGACGCTGTTCGCTCGCGGCGCGGCCGGCAGGCAGCAGGTGATCGGCCAGCGTCTCGCACGCGATGCGGATATCGGGGACGGCGGTGATTTCCCAGAATGTGCCGCGCGTGATCGGCCCGACTGCGAACAGATCCTTGGCTGGCTTGCCGTTGGCGCCGATCAGGGCACCGGTCGTCGCGACGTCGAGGCCGAGGCCAAGCGCATCCGCCCGGGCGGCGCCGCCGGCGATCAGATCGCGCAACAGCGGCAGCTCCAGCTTGGAGAGATCCGGAGTCAGCGCCGTGCAATCCAGCACGCGCTGCGCGTTCAGCGCCAGCCGTCCATCCTTGCCGCGCGGACGCACGACGACCGAGAGCTGATCGCCGGCCGGCAGCATCGAATCGATGCGGCCAGCCACCACCATGAGCTGCCGGCGCTGGATCGCTTCCAGGATGCGCGCCATGACGCGGGTCGCGCTGCGGTGCCGATGCACGTCCCACCAGGGGCGCAGGTGGCGCAGAAAGCGCGCGCGCTCCGCCGTCGGCATTTCGTGCCACAGGCGCTGGGTGTGGGACCGGAGGCCGTCGATCACGACCCGCCAATCCTGACCCTGCGCGGTGGCCTTGCGGCAGGCGGCGCGCACGTGGCGCAGCAACTTGAGGACATTGTGGCCGGCGGGTGGCGTCTCGAACTGCCACGGGCGCGGCAGATCATCGACGCTTGAGCCGAGATGCAGCCGCGGCAGCAGCCCGCGGCGCGAGACGGCGACGATGCGCCCCTTGTGCCCGCGATCCAGCAGCGAGATGACGGTGTCGACCATGGTGAGCCCGGTACCGAGCACGACCACGTCGGATTGGTGATCGAGATTGGCGAGCGCCTTCTCGTCCCATGGATTGCCGACGATCGCCCCCTTGTTCTTCGAGGGCAGCAGGTTGCCGGTCGCCAGCACGCAGCGATCGACGGCCAGCCGGCGCCCGATGGCCAGTTCCACGGACAAGGTCTTGGCGCCCTTTGCGCCCGGCTGCTCGCGATGGATCCGCACCGCTTCGTCGGTCACCAGATAAAGGTTCGGGCCGTGGCCACGGCGCCAGATCTCCTCGCCCAGCTGGTGCTGGATGTAGGATCCGTAAAGCCCGCGCGGCACGAAGGTGGTGTGGGTCGGATATTCGTTCAGCAGCGCCTGGGTCGCCTTCGGCAGGCGGCGCAGCCATTGCACGAAATGATCGGGCTCGTCGGCATAGGCGCTCATGTTCCCGGCACGCACGTTCAGCAGGTGATTGGGATTGCCGGTGGAATAAGCCAGGCCCCGGCCGAATTGCGCGTTGCGCTCGATGAGATAGATGCGGTCGCCCGGCTGGCTGCGCTGCAGCAGGTGAAGCGCCAAGAGCGAGCCGGTGAATCCCGCGCCGACGATGGCGATATCGTGCGGGCGGTGCTGCGTGCGCTGTGTCGTTCTATTCATGGCCATCCCCATCTTTTTCGGGAAGGCCTTGATCGGCCTGCCCCTATCCACGCGTCATGAAAAGAAGGCGAGCGCGCTCATCTCTCGGCACGCGCTCGCGTCGCTTGCTCCTTGGTCGTTCGGTGCTCGATGAGCGGCGGCTCAGTTGCCCGGCTTGTAGATCTGGTCGAACACGCCGCCGTCGTTGAAGTGCTTCTGCTGCGCTTCCTTCCAGCTGCCGAACAGATCGGCGATGGTGAAGGTCGCGACCTTGGGGAAATCCTTCTCGTGCTCGGCCGCCACCTTGGGATCGGTCGGGCGGTAGAAGTTCTGCGCGGCCAGCTCCTGGCCTTCCGGCGAATAGAGATATTTTAGATAGGCTTCCGCCTGCTTGCGGGTGCCGTGTTCGTCGACCACCTTGTCGACCACGGCGACCGGCGGCTCGGCCAGGATTGTGGTGCTGGGGACGACCAGCTCGACCTTGTCGGCGCCCAGCTCCTTGATGGCGAGCAGCGCCTCGTTCTCCCACGCGATCAGCACGTCGCCGATGCCGCGCTGGACGAAGGTGGTGGTGCTGCCGCGCGCGCCGGTGTCGAGCACGGGCACGTGCTTATAGAGCTGGCCTACGAATTCCTCAGCCTTGGCATCGTTGCCGCCCGGCTGCTTCAGCGCATAGCCCCACGCCGCCAGATAGTTCCAGCGCGCGCCGCCGGAGGTCTTCGGGTTGGGCGTGATGACCTGCACATCGCCCTTCACCAGGTCGGCCCAGTCGTGGATGCCCTTGGGGTTGCCCTTGCGCACCAGGAACACGATGGTCGAGGTGTAGGGCGAGGAATTGTTCGGCAGGCGCTTCTGCCAATCGCGGGCGATGAGGCCGCCTTTCTCCGCGATCTGGTCGATGTCGTAGGCGAGGGCGAGCGTCACGACGTCGGCTTCCAGGCCGTCGATCACCGCGCGGGCCTGCTTGCCCGATCCGCCGTGCGAGGCCTCGATCGTGAGATCCTCGCCGGTCTCCTTCTTCCAATGGGCCGCGAAGGCGGCGTTGTAGGCCTCGTAGAACTCGCGGGTCGGGTCATAGGACACGTTCAGCAGAGTGGTTTCGGCGCGTGCGGCGCTCGCTGCAAGGCCCATCGCGAGCGTCGTCGCGAGCGCCGCGCCCAGGAATTTCGTTGCTGATTTCAGCATGTTAGCCTCCGAAAGGGGTTCGCGGCGGCGGCTCTCCGCAGCGGCCGTGACAGGCAATCGAAGTTTATCTCTAGTAATTCAATAGACAAACTAGAAGTTCTGATGCCGGCCGCAAGTTTTTCTTAAGGCGGGTCGGCGGCCATCGCATCAACACGCATGGTCGCGGCCCGTTGCGGTTGCCGAAATATGACGCCGCTACGCTTGTCTGGCCGTGCTGGCGCGACGGTAGACAAAACGATAACGTCGGCGCAGGCGACATTGCGTGGAAGTACCGGTTGATTCTTGAGCTGGATGCCAACGCGGCGGCATGGATTGCCGCCAATTCCGATCGCCGGTGGGCGCTCCTGCTCGAATATTGGAATCGCGTGGCGCAGCGGGTGGGGCGCTTGCCCAAGCGTACCGAGGTCGATCCGCTCGAGCTGCCGGTCGAGCTGCTGCCCAACATCTTCCTGGTGGATGTGGTCCGGGCCGCGGGCGGCGCGCCGCGCTTCCGCTTTCGCCTGCTGGGGACTGCGATCACCCAGCGGGAAAGAATCCGGCCCGGCCAATATCTGGACGAGGCCAGTGGCGAGACGATACCCGGAGAGATGACCCAGCAATATCTGGCGTGCCTGGAGCGCCGGGTCGGCATCCGCAGCACCAACCTGGCCTGGGACCATCCGACCAAGAAATTCATCACGTACCGCGTCCTGCTGCTGCCGCTGTCGGGCGACGGCGAGGCGGTGGATACGCTGCTGGGCCTGGCGATCTACGAGGCCTGACAAGGGCCTTCAGGCCGGCGGGTTTAATCCCTTCTTAAGCATAATATGTGTGGATGGAAGCCGTGTCTGGCCGCGAGCGACCGATCCCGATTCATGGACATGAGCAGCGATACCATCGAGCCCGCGCGCGGCGCACCCGCCTCCGATGGTGCTCCGAAAAGCGCCGGGGGTGAGGCGGGCTCGGCCAGCCTCACGCAGGCCGTGCGCTGGCGCGTGCCGGTGCTCTCGGCGCCGCGCCCCGCGTCCCAGTCGCGCAATCCCAGCCTGCCGACTTTCGTCGGCCTCATCATCCTCATCCTCACCTTCTTCATCGTGCTGACCAGCCTGTCGCTGCACGACCAGCGCAAGTCGGAGGCGGCGATCGCCAGCCTGCAGGACGCCTTCTCCGGGAATGCCGTAACGGATGAGGATGTGCCGGCGAAGAAGGATGAAGAGATCGCGGACGACTATATCGCCGGCCTCACCCATCGCATCCAGTCCCTGGTGCCGCTGATGGGAGGCAAGCCCGCGCCGGCATCCGATCACCAGGTCCTGTGGCTGCCGGTGGACCTGGCTTTCGCGGCGGAGAGCGTCACGCCCGCGCCGTTGTTCCCGACCGTGCTGCGCGAAGTGGTGAATTCCCTGGATGGGATTCCGCAGCGCTTGACGCCGCACATCGAGATGCGGCTGTGCGCGACC
Source organism: Dongiaceae bacterium (assembly GCA_036004205.1). Lineage (GTDB taxonomy): Bacteria > Pseudomonadota > Alphaproteobacteria > Dongiales > Dongiaceae > Dongia_A. Next base: position 7,519 of record DASYRS010000042.1, on the reverse strand, counting down.
GGACCCAGCGATCAATTGCGCGGCCGCGCCGTCGCGATCGGCACCGCGCTGGCGGGCGAGCATGCGCCCATGGGCCAGTTCTCCATCGGCGTTGCATCCTGCGATCCCAAACGCATCGGCATTGCGATCGCCCTCGCGCCTGCGGCAGAAGAGTCGACGCCCGCGGCCGACGGTGAGACGGCCAACGGTGAGACAGCTGGGGAGCAGGCGCCATGATGCCCACGCCGCACCGCCCCAACCAGCCGCCGGCCATCACGCCGCCGGAGGAAGGCTTGCAGCCGCCCTGGCTGATGAGCTTCGCGGATTTCGTGAGCTGCCTGCTGGCCTGCTTCGTGCTGCTGTTCTCGATGGTTTCGCTCGACCGCGACAAGTTCCGGCAGATCATGGGTTCGATCCCGGGCCGCGCGCATCTCGATCTCCAGGCGCCGCAACCGGTGGAGCGCGGCATGACGCCCGAGAGCGCGGAGCCGGCGCGCAGTCCCAACTATCTGCTCACGCTGCTCAAGGGCTCGTTCGCCAAGGATCCGAAGCTGGCCAATCTCGGCCTCACCGGCGACCACGACCACGTCATCGTGACCCTGCCCGTCAACATCCTGATCTCCGAACTGGGCGATGGCGGCGGGGCGAACAAGGGCGGCGTGCTGTTCGCGCTCGGCGGCGCGCTGCGCAGCTTCCCGAACGAGATCGTGGTGCAGGGCAAGGGCGTCGCGATCGACGATCCGGATCGCTGGGGCAAATTGCTGGTGCTGACGCAGATGTCGGCCGCGGCGATCGAGCAGGCGGGCGTCGCCGGGCCGATCCCGGCGCGCACCGAGCTCAGTCCGGGGGATGCGACCGCCATGCAGGTGAACGTCGTCATCACGGCCCGCGCCCCGGAGGCGGCCAACTAGCGTTCAGTGCGTCTTGCCGCCCCAGGCGGCACCATCGAGCGGCTTGACGCGCACCGATGTCAGGATCTCCAGGTCGAAATTCCGGAGATTGACGCCTGTCCAATTCTTTGCGCCCGGCTTGATCCGCTGCCAGCACACCACGCAGCCGCATTTGGTGCAGCGGACGAACTTGAGCGCCTTGCGGCCCCAGGAATACGACTTTGTCGCGCCGCGCTTTGCCACCAGGCGGACGCTCGATTGCCGATAATAGGCCCAGAGCACGCCGTAGCGGCGGCAGATCGAGCAATTGCAGTCGGTGACGCTGCGCGGCTTTCTCGGGATGGTCACCCGCACCGCGCCGCAATGGCAGATTCCGGTCAGCATCGGATCAGGCTCCGTTACCGCAACGGCAGCAGCGAATCGCGCACTCGCACCATGTGCTTGCGCACCAGCTCCCGCGCCAAATCGGGATCGCGGTCGCGCAGCGCGGCGACCAGTTCGGTGTGCTCCCGGTCATAGGTGCTGCGCAGCTCCGGCGTCACGCTGCGCTTCTTGAGGCGGTACCAGCCCGGTTCGTTGCGCACGATGTTGATGGCCTCGCACCAGGCCAGCAGGATGGCATTGCGCGCGGCCCTGAAAATGGCGAGGTGGAGCTGGGCATCCCAATGCTCGAACTCCGCCAATCCCTTGGCGTGGATCGAGTTCTTGAGGGCGGTCTCCATCGCGGCGATGTCTTCCGCCGTCGCGCGGCTCGCCGCCAGCTCCGCCACCAGCGGCTCCAGCAGCACCCGGACCTCCATCAAGTCCGCCGGGCTCGCCCCCCGGAGGCGCTTGGCGAAGTCGGGGGCCGCCCCGTCGCCGAGGGACCCGCTCAGGCTCACCGCCAGCGCCTCGGACTGGCTCGCCGGGTCGCCGAGGGGAGAGAGCCGGACAAAGGTGCCCCGGCCGGGGTGGCTTTCGATCAGCCCCTCCTCCTCCAGCTCCTGGATGATCCGGCGCAGGGTGTTGCGGGCGACGCCGAACTGGGCCGCCATGTCCCGCTCCGGCGGCAACGGCCGGCCGCTGGCCCAGGTCCCGGACAGGATCTGCTGCCGGATCTCATTGGCCGCTGCCTGAGTGCGGGCGCGGGGCCGCCGGGCCGGTATCGAGGTGCCTTCCATGATGGAGCCATGTTGATCCACTGGATCAAATAACACAAGGATAAAAGTTCGAGATTGACTTGGCGCCGCGCTAATGTAGCATAATCATCAAAACAATAAATGAACCATTGGACTAACTTTGGTTCAGTTACTGGGAGGAACACCGTGAAACTGGTCGCGTTCGAGCGCGACAATCGCCTTGGCGTCGGCCTGTGGGAGGCCGATGGGCGGGTTCGTCCCTATCGTCTGACCGAAGATGAGGCGGCGCTCGGGGTCGCCGTGATCGCGGCTGCGCATGTCGCCGGCCGGTCGGTCCCACTTGCGGACGTGACCCTCGCTCTCGAACCCGGCCAGATCCGGGCGCCCTTCCCGAAGCCGATCCGCAACATCTTCTGCGTCGGTAAGAATTATTACGAACATGCCCACGAATTCGCCCGCAGCGGGTTCGATTCCTCGGCCGCCTCCGGCGCCGTCCCTGACGCCCCGATCATCTTTTCCAAGGTGCCGGAATGCGTCACCGGTCCGGGCGATCCCATCCTGTTCGACCCCCAGGTTTCCAGCGCCGTCGATTACGAGGCGGAATTGTGCGTGGTGATCGGCAAGGGCGGGCGCGGCATCCGCAAGGCCGAGGCCTTGGGCCACGTCTGGGGCTACACCATCGTGAACGATGTGACCGCCCGCGACCTGCAGGGCCGGTATAAGCAGTGGCTGGTCGGCAAGTCGCAGGACAGCTTCTGCCCCATGGGCCCGCTCGCGGCCACGGTGGACGAGATCGACCTCGGCAACACCGCCGTGCGGTGCTGGGTGAATGACGAACTGCGCCAGGACGCCAACACCCGCGATCTTATCTTCGACGTGCCGACCTTGATCGAGACCCTGTCGGCCGGCATCACCTTGAAGACCGGCGACCTGATCGCGACCGGCACGCCGGCCGGCGTCGGGATCGGCTTCAACCCGCCGAAATATCTGAAGGCCGGCGATCGCGTGGCGATCGAGATCGACGGCCTCGGCCGGCTGGAGAACGTGGTGGCCGAGATCGGCGCCCGGAAGGCCGCCCAATGACCACCCAGATTGTCGAGCGCATGGCGGTGGAGATCGACGGCGAGGGCGATCCCGTCATCCTGCTCCATGGCCTCGGCGGCACCAGCAACACCTGGACTCCGCAGATGGGCGTGTTCACCGGCCGGTTCCGGGTCATACGGCCCGACCTGCCCGGCTCCGGCCGCTCGCCGCTGCATTCGGCGACGCTGTCGATCGATGTACTGGCGGATCTGGTCATCCGGATGGCGGGCGCTCTCGGCATCGAGCGCGCGCATTTCGCCGGCCATTCCATGGGCACGATCGTCTGCCAGCATGTCGCCGCGCGGGCGGCGAAGCTGGTGCGCTCGCTGACCTTGGTCGGGCCGCTGACCGCGCCGCCCGATGCCGCGCGCAAAGGGCTGAAGGACCGCGCACAAAAGGCACGGGCCGAAGGCATGGCGGACATCGCCAATGCCGTGGTTCAGGCCGCGACCTCGAGCCAGAGCAAGGCTCACAACCCCGTCGCCATCGCGGCGGCGCGCGAATCGCTGATGCGCCAGGCGCCCGACGGCTATGCCGCGAATTGCGAGGCGCTGAGCGATGCTGAGGCCGCCGATCCCGCCGCCATCGCCTGTCCCACGCTGTTGATCGCGGGCGAGGACGATGTGGTGGCGCCGCCTTCTGTTGCGCGCGGGCTGGCCGACCGGCTGCCGGCTGCGCGGGTGCATGTGCTGCCCCGGGTCGGCCATTGGCTGACCTTCGAGGCGGCGAACGACGTGAATGGCTTGCTGAAGGAATTTCTATCGGGCGTGCGATAGGCGCGGGCAGCGCCACAGGAGGAGATCATGGGCACCGTCCTCTTCACCAACGTGCGGATTTTCGACGGCACCGGCGAGCCCGGCTATCTGGGCGAAGTGCTGGTCCAGGGCAACCGGATCAAGCATGTCGGGCGCGGCAGCCGCACGGTCCCCGCCAACGGCCACACCGTGATCGATGGGGCCGGCGCGACCCTGATGCCCGGCATGACCGAGGCGCACACCCACCTCTCGTGGAACAATGCCGCCTCGCTGGACGCGATCTTCCGCATGCCGCCGGAGGAGCACACCTTGCTCGCGGCGCAATCGGCCAAGACCTATATCGACATGGGCTGGACCTCCTGCGTCGGGGCGGCGGCGGCCAAGCCGCGGCTCGACGTCGTCATCCGCAACGCCATCGATTCAGGCCAGATCCCCGGCCCGCGCTATCTGGCGGCGAGCCAGGAGATCGCGACCTTGGGCGGCCTTGGCGACACCACGCCGCCGCATGTCGATGCCAAGGAGCTGTCCTTCGGCTGGGTGGTGAGCGGCCCGGAAGAGATGCGCAAGGCGGTGCGCACCTTCATCAAATACGGCTGCGACACCATCAAGCTCAATCTGTCCGGCGAGGAGATGACCGATTGTCCCGCCAATACCTCGCCGATGAGTGAGGAAGAGATCGCGATGGCGGTGAGCGAGGCGAAGCGGCGCGGCCTGCGCCTCGCGGCCCACGCGCGCTCCGATGAATCGGTGCGGCAATGCATCCGCCACGGCATCCAGGTGATCTATCACGCCTCCTACGCCAGCGACGAAACCATCGACCTGCTGGCGGCGCAGAAGGACAAGTTCTTCGTGGCTCCCGGCCTCGCCTGGCTGGTCAATACCGCGCGGCAAGCGGGTCCCTACGGCATCAAGCCGGACTCGGCTCTCGGCATCTACTACGAGCGCGAGCTGCAGATCGCGGTCGAGACCATGCGCAAGATGCACCGGCGCGGCATCAAGGTCCTGCCGGGCGGCGATTACGGCTTCGCCTGGACGCCGCACGGCACCAACGCCAAGGACCTGGAATATTTCGTCGAGATGGTCGGCATGACCTCGACCGAAGCCCTGCTCTCCGCGACCAGGCTGGGCGGCGAGATCATGGGACGGCCGAACGAGCTTGGCCAGTTGAAGCCCGGCTATCTCGCCGACATGCTGCTGGTGGACGGCGACCCGGTCGCCAACATCCGCATCCTGCAGGACAAGACCCGCATCCTCGCCGTGATGAAGGACGGCGCCTTCCACCGCGCCCCCGACATGATGCCGAGTAGGCAGCGGATCGCGATGTGACCATGCAACATCAGGGGGAGCGCGCAGGCGAGCCCCTTCCCCCCTTGTGGGGGAAGGTTGGGATGGGGGGTGACGCCGCACGACGGCAGCCATGCTTGGCACCAAAGGGCGTAGCCCTCCAAGCGCTCCACTCGCACCATTGTGCGGCGTCACCCCCCATCCAGCTACGCCTAAGCTCACTTCGTTCGCTAAGGCTCCGCATCCTTCCCCCACAAGGGGGGAAGGGACTTCATATGGGGGTGAGGGCGTGAAGCTCTTCCTCCTCACCTTCCTCAATGGCCTCACGCTGGCGGCGCTCTATTTCCTCGTGGCGAGCGGGTTTTCGCTGGTGTTCGGGTTGATGCGCAACGTGAACCTGGCGCATGGGTCGCTCTATCTGCTGGGCGCCTATATCGGATACAGCGCGATCAAATGGACCGGCTCCTGGTATCTCGGGGTCGCGGCCGGCTTCTTCGCGATCGCGCTGGTGGGGCTCCTGCTGCAGCTCCTGATCTTCCGCCACATGGAAGGGCAGGACATGCGCCAGACCATGGTGACCATCGGCCTCTCCATCGTGCTCGCCGACATCATGCTGTGGATCTGGAGCGGCAACACCTATCAGTTCGAGGCGCCAGAGATCCTGACCGGCGCGGTCGCGCTGCCGCTGGTGAAGATCTACCCGATGTATCGCCTGGTGATCCTCGGTGCGTCGATCGCCATCGGCATCGGGCTGTGGCTGTTCCTCAACAAGACGCCGATCGGCATGATGATCCGCGCCGGAGTCGATGACCGCGCCATGCTGGCGGCGACCGGCGTCAACGTGCCGCTGGTGTTCGCCGTCACCTTCGCGATCGGTGCGGGGCTGGCGGGCTTCGCCGGCGTGGTCGGAGGGACGGCGCTCTCCATCGCGCCGGGCGAGGATGTGCGCTACCTGCTGGCCTCGCTCATCGTCACCATCGTCGGCGGCATGGGTTCGATCGTCGGCGCGGCCATCGGCGCGCTGCTGATCGGGATGGCGGAACAGTTCGGCCTCGCTTATTCGCCGACCTACGGCGTCGTCTACACCTTCCTCATCATGGTGCTGGTGCTGGCCTTCCGGCCGCAGGGCATCATGGGCAAGCGGGCCTGACGATGGCCGCCGATCTCACCCAGGCCGGACCGGCGGGTGCGCCCCATCTACTCGCGCAGGTGCGCCCGCATCAGATCGTGCTCGGCCTCTTCCTCCTCGCCTATCCGCTGATCGCCAGCGATTTCTGGATCGTGCAGATCGGCGCGCAGACCCTGTTCCTGGGTCTCATCGGCCTGTCGCTGATGCTGCTGGCCGGCTACGGCGGCATGGTGTCGCTGGCGCAGACGGCGATCGCCGGCATGGCGGGCTACATGTTCGCGATCTTCGGCGAGAATTCCGCCAATCTCGGCCTCGGTTGGCCGTGGTGGCTGGTGCTGCCGGTCTCCGTTCTCTTCGCCGTCGCCTTCGCCACCATCACCGGTTTCCTGTCGGTGCGCACCGAGGGCATCTACACCATCATGATCACCCTCGCGATCGCGGTGGCGTTCTTCTATTTCTGCCAGCAGAACTACGCGATCTTCAACGGCTTCAACGGTTTTGCGGGCCTGAAGCCGCCGCAGGTGTTCGGGGTGGATTGGCGCGCGCCTTATCCGTTCTACTATCTGGCGCTGGCGGTGGCCGCGCTCGGCTATTTCGGCGTGCTCCATCTGTCGCGCTCGACCTTCGGCATCGCATTGCAGGCGATCCGCGACAATCCGCGGCGCATGGCGGCGCTCGGCTTCAATGTGCGCGCGCACCGGGTCGCGGCCTATGCGCTGGCGGCGGTGCCGGCTGCCCTCGGCGGTCTGTTCCTGGTCTGGTTCAACGGCCGCATCTCGCCGGGCACGATCAACGTGGGCGCCGCCATCAACATCCTGGTGATCGCGATCCTGGGCGGGCTCGGGCGGCCGATCGGCCCCTTCATCGGCGCGCTCATCTTCGTGCTGCTGGACAATTTCGCGATCGATCTCATCTCGCGCGAGCGATTCAACCTGGTGATCGGCGGGGCGTTCCTCGCCGTCGTTCTGTTCTCGCCCGACGGCGTTTTGGGCTTGTGGGACAAGCTCAAGCGCCGGCTGGCGAAAAGGGGAGGAGCCTGACCGGCTTCATGCGTAGGCGTTCAACGAGCAAAGCAAAGACATAACAAGACAAGAGGAGGAAACTTCACATGCTTTCGACGACACGCAGAATTCTGCTCTCCACCGCCGCCGCTGCGGTGGCCTGGGGACTCGGGATCGGCGCGGCTTCGGCCGCAGGGGACACGATCAAGGTCGGCGTGCTGGCGACCTTGGAAGGCGCCTTCACCGTGCTGGGCGAAGACAGCATGCGGGGCGCGGACCT